>CAVIXF010000021.1:0-16258 GCA_963646585.1 Candidatus Gastranaerophilales bacterium HUM_1
GAGAGAGCGGGACTGTGTCCTTCCCTCGACGCCGGCAGTATCCAAAGCGCCCCTAAGGATGTGGTAACGTACACCAGGAAGATCCTTCACACGACCTCCGCGGACAAGCACGATTGAGTGCTCCTGCAGGTTGTGGCCTTCACCAGGGATGTACGCGTTGACCTCTTTTGAGTTGGTCAGACGTACACGGGCAACCTTACGCATCGCTGAGTTCGGTTTCTTCGGTGTGGTTGTGTACACACGCACGCATACGCCCCTTCTCTGAGGGCAAGCATCCAGCGCGCGAGATTTACTCTTCTCGACGATAACCTCGCGTCCTTTGCGAACTAACTGTTGAATTGTTGGCATAAATGATTATGAATCTATTATTTATGTTTAACTCCCCAAAAATTGGGGCTGCAAATATACTAATAATTTTTTGATAATCAATAACGAACCGTGATATTCTTGCGCAGGCGGAGCGGACGGCGATTGGAGAGTGACTGATTTTTTCGTAATTTTGCCCCGTCCGTCTCCCGCGCAGGGGCGTGGAGGGCGTCATACAAAAAAACGACACATAGACTATGTTTGCAAAAAGACTTCTGACGATTCTTGCGCTCGCCGCAGGCATATCCGCGTCAGCCGCACAAAGGGAATACATCTGGCCGGAGGGGAGGATGCCGGACGCGCAGAGCGGGCAGATCGCCGCGATGACCGACGAGAGCACCCGGGCGGACTTCAATCCCGACGAGCACCGGATCCCCTATCTCGAATGGTTCGACGCGCCCTCCGACGACGTCCGCAACGGAGGATGTATGATTCTGATTTCAGGCGGAAGCTACAACAGCTGCTGCGACGTAAGATATATAAAGGAGTGGAGCGAAAAGCTCACCGCGCTCGGATTCCAGTGCGTGAACCTCGTCTACAGGACTCCGAGACCGCAGGGGCTGCCCATCTACGCAAGCGCGTGGGAGGACGGGCAGAGGGCTGTGAGGACGGTCAGGAGCGAAGCCGCGAAAAGAGGCTATGACCCGGAGAAGATAGGGACAATCTCTATGTCAGCCGGTTCGCATCTGGCTCTGCTGCTCGCCACGAGCTCCCTGACTCCGGCCTACAAAAGGGTGGACGCTCTCGACGACATCCCCTGCCACATCAACTGGGCCGTCGTCAACGCCCCGGCCTATGTCACCACGGACGGCGAGGCGGGCACTCCGGCAGTCCGCAACGGCTACGGGCCTGGGGTCGGCCTCAGCAGCCTATTCAAGTTCGACCAAAAGACCTGCCCGATGAGCCTTCACCACGGCGGCCGCGACCCTTACACTCCGTACGGCTCCACGCTGGTCTACAGGGAGCTGCGCAAGCGGAAGATTCCTGCGGAGCTGCATCTCTACCCTGACGCCGGACACGCCGCGCTCGGTTTCGACAGGGCGGTGGAGTTTATGAGACAGATGGGGTTCACCGGCGCTCCGGGGCATCAGGTGAAACTTATGGACAGGTTCGCCGCCGACAGCGTCAAAGTCAGCTATTCAAAGGAGAACGTCTGGCCGGAGGGGAAGATGCCGGACGAACGCAAGTCGCAGTGCACTCCTTATATAGAGTGGTATGTCCCGGAGAACCTCACGACCCGTGCGATACAGATCATCTATTCCGGAGGCTCCTACAACAACAACTCGCCCGACGGGTTTGAAGTAGCGCCGACCCGCAGATACCTCAACGCCAGAGGGATGGCGGTGGTGACGCTCAAGTACCGCACCCCGCGTCCGGAAGGGCTTCCGAAGTATGTCACGGCGTGGGAGGACTTGCAGAGGACAATCCGCATCGTCCGCAGCGAGGCTGCCTCGCGGGGGCTTGACCCGGACAGAATCGGCATTATGGGCAGCTCGGCCGGCGGACATCTGACGCTGATGGGGGTCACTTCGTCGCGGCATCAGTCCTATCTCCCGATCGACAAGATCGACAAAGTCTCCTGCAAGGTTCAGTGGGGCATAGGCATATATCCGGCATACGCCCTCACGGACGGTCTTGACGCGCACAACAGCGGAGGCGGCAACTACGACGACGCGGTTCTCGCCCCGGAGTTCTCGTTCGACCTCGACACCGCGCCGATGCTCTTCATCCACGGGGACGCCGACGGATGGGCGGCGATGAACTCGGTGAAGGTCTGGGAGAAGATGCAGCAGATGGGCGTGCAGTGCGAACTGCACACTCTCGCGACGCGGAGCCACTGCTTCCAGAGGAGCGCGTCCCCGGGCACGGGAAGCTACAATTTCAACGACCGCATCTGGGAATATGTGCAGACACAGACCAGGTAGGGTCGAGGGAGTGCACCGGACACACGGCTGATGAGAAAGATTGAAACGGCCTGAAAGGCGATATGAGAAACGGGAGAAATCAACAAGAAAACCACTTCTCAAGAATCTGAAACACAGATATGGAACAGAACAGCACCGGAACCGGGAAGTTTGAAGAAATAACTATAAAGAATCTGGAGGATATCGACAGGGCGGCCGGGGAGTTCCTCGAGAAAATCGGCGACAACCGGCTCATCGCGTTCTACGCGCCTATGGGGGCGGGAAAGACGACCTTCATCTCCGCGCTGTGCAGGAGACTGGGCGTGGAGGAGAGCGTCTGCTCGCCGACTTTCACCATAATCAACGAATATGTCACCTCCGGCGGAGAGTCAATATATCATTTTGATTTCTACCGGATTACGAAAGAATCCGAGGCTCTCGACATCGGGCTTTACGACTATCTCGACAGCGGATGCCTCTGCCTGATGGAGTGGCCTGAGAATGTGGAGGGGCTGCTGCCGGAGGAGACGCTGCGCATCGAAATTATTGTAAATCAAAACCTCTCACGATCTGTCAGGCTTTCTCGATGAAGAAGACTGAAGGGCCGCTGCCGGACATCGCCGCGTAGACGCAACCGCGGGCGTAGCAGGCCTCGACCGTCTCGCGGACAATCGGATGAGCCGCCGAGATGACCGGCTCGAAATCATTCCTTACAATCCCGCGCCATCTCGTGACATCGAGCGCGAGAGCCTGCCTCAGGCCGGTTTCCGGCTCTGACGGGGTTATGCTGCGGTAGGCCGCCGCCGTGGAGACGCTCAACTTCTCGTCCAGCGCGATCACTCCGAGACGGTAGCGGGCGGACGGAGAGGATGACCGAGCCGGAGATGGAGATGGAGATGGAGATGGTGATGGTGAGGGAGACGAAGACAAGGACGCGGGCGGAATCACTGGCTTCGCTCCGCTGAAATCGATGTCGGGCAGCGGAAAATCCGTCAGCCGTTCGCCCCTGCCCTCGCCGAACATCGGGCGGTTGAAGATGAAGAAAGGGCAGTCGCTGCCAAGCTCCGCCGCAAGAGACGCGAGCTCGCCGTCGGAAAGCGACAGCGAGAATAGCTCATTGAGCATCCTCAGCGTGAACGCCGCGTCAGACGAACCGCCGCCCAGCCCCGCGCCCACGGGATTGCGCTTTTCGAGGGAGATGGCCACGGGGGGAATCCCGAAACGCCCGTTCATCAGCCTCCACGCCTTCACGCAGAGGTCGGACATCGGGTCCCAATCCGGTATGCCGGGCTTGGAGGAGAAAATCTCAATCGAAAAGGACTCCGACGGGACAATCTCCAGCACGTCCGTCATCCCGAAGAACGGGACGAACAGCGTCTCGATGTCGTGAAAGCCGTCCGGTCGCCTGCGGAGCACGTTCAGACCGACATTGACCTTGACATTTGGGTAAGTAATCATAGGCGATTCCGTTTTCTTGTAAAATCACCGCCTTGGCGGGCGGAGCTGCTTCGGGGGGCATCCGGACGAACATCCTGATGGGAATTCCGTGCGGAAATCCCGACCGGGCCTCCCGACGAGCATCCGGGGGGGGCATTCTGGCGGAAATCACGGCGGGAATCCCCGTGCGGAAATCCCGACCGGGCATCCCGACGGAAATCAGGAGGTCTACAGCCGTATCTCCCGGATTGCGGTCTCGATTCCATCCCTCAGCCGCTCCTTCTCCGCCCCGTCCGGGACGACGTCGAGAACCGGGGAGACGAACGAGACCATCTGAAGGAAACGCGCCTCCTCAAGGGATATGCCCCTGGAGCGCATATAGAACTGCTCGTCCTCGTTCAGTTTGCCGATCGTCGCCCCGTGGGAGCACTTCACGTCGTCGGCGTAGATTTCAAGCTGCGGCCTGGTGTTCACCCGGGCCGACTCCGAGAGAAGCAGGTTGTGGTTCGCCTGATACGCCTCCGTGCGCTGCGCGTCCTGCGCCACGACGATCCTGCCGTAGAAATCCGACCTCGCGGTCCCTCCGACGATCCCCTTGAAAAGCTGGGACGACGTGCATCCCGGCACATTGTGGAAAAGCTCCACCGAGATGTCCACCTTTTCGTCCGACGGGCTGACATACAGGCCGTTGAGACGGAAGGACGCGCCTTCGCACGCCAGTTCGACCTTCAGGGACAGAGCGCAGCTGACCCCGGGCGGAATGACGAGAAGGACGCTCCGCTCCTCCCCCGCCCCGAGGACGAAGGAATCCGGGACGGCGTCCCGGCCGACGAGATATATGCTACAGTCTGTCATATCCGTTCTCCTCAATGAAATCGACAAGCTCCCGTCCGGCGGTCTTCACGATCCTCCCCTCCTTGATGACGTGCACCACGTCCGGCACGATGTATTCGAGCAGCTTGCGGTAGTGGGTGATGATTATGGCCGCCTTCTCCGGCGTATGCAGGGCGTTGACCCCGTTCGCCACGATCCGGAGCGCGTCCACGTCCAGTCCGCTGTCCGTCTCGTCGAGAATCGAGAGAGTCGGGTCGAGCATAGCCATCTGGAAAATCTCGTTGCGCTTCTTCTCTCCTCCGGAGAACCCGACGTTCACCTCCCTCTTCGAGAACTCCGGCTTCATCTGCACGAAAGACATCTTCTCGCGCATCAGCTTGAGGAAGTCGCCGGCCTTCATCGGTTCAAGCCCCTGCGCCTTGCGACGGGAGTTGACCGCCGTCTTCATAAAATTGGTGATGCTCACGCCCGGAATCTCCACCGGATACTGGAAGGACATAAATATCCCCGCCCAGGAGCGTTCCTCCGGCGACATCTTCAGCAGGTCCGTCCCCATATATTCAATCGACCCCTCCGTCACCGTGTACTGGGGCTTCCCGGCGAGCACCGAGCTGAGAGTGCTCTTCCCCGCCCCGTTCGGGCCCATAAAGGCGTGAATCTCGCCTCTGCGGATTTCGAGGTCTATCCCCCGGAGTATCTCCTTCCCCTCGACTCCGACCCTCAACCCCTTGATTTTCAATATTATTTCATTATCCATAACTTCCTGTAAATATATATGTTCATATTTAGGCTTTCTTTCTATACAGCTTCATCCACGACACGAGGGAGACGACGCCGTTGACAAGGTAGAGGACGCATATCATAGGCATAAATATGTGACCCACAGATATGTGCAGCGCGAGCTGGGTTATGTTCACGAGCAGCCAGGCCACCCAGCAGTCCCATTTCTTGAGAGCGGAGAGGAACTGGGCCACGAGTATGAGCACCGTCACGCAGGCGTCCAGATACGGGACCGGGTCGGCTGGGAACTTGTCGGGAGCCCAGACCGTCCCGAGCCGGTGCAGCAGCCAGCCCCACAGACCCGCGAGGATGAACACGGAGGCGACTGCGGCGGCCCTCTGCGTCCAGCTGAGCATCGATACCTTCAGAGCGCCGCCCTCCGAAGACCGCTCCCCTTCTTTCGGATGCGTCCACCTCCAATGACCGAAAATGTTGATTCCCAGCGATATGGGCTGAAGAATCAGAGAGGCGTACAGGTGCTTGTTCCAGAACATCAGGAAGAGGGCGGCCGTGTAGAGGTAGCCGACCCAGAAATTGTATTTGCTGTTGCGGCCGGCGAGGAACACGCAGACCAGCCCCAGCACCGAGGTGACGAGGTCGATCAGCAGCACCGGACGGTCGCCGCCTATCGTGAACAATGTGTAATTTATCCAGTCCATCATCCCACCGAGCCTTCAAGTGACACTGAAAGAAGTTTCTGCGCCTCGACGGCGAACTCCATAGGCAGCTTGGCGAGCACCTCCTTGGCGTAGCCGTTCACTATCAGCCCGACCGCGTCCTCGGGGCTTATCCCCCTCTGGTTGCAGTAGAACAGCTGGTCTTCGCTGATCTTCGAGGTCGTCGCCTCGTGCTCCACCACCGCCGTCGGGTTCGCGTTCCGGATGTCCGGGAAAGTATGCGCCCCGCAGCGCGAGCCTATGAGCAGGCTGTCGCACTGGGAGTAGTTCCTCGCGTTGTCCGCCCCCGGCAGCATCTTCACAAGCCCCCGGTAGCTGTTCTGGCTGCGCCCCGCCGAGATGCCCTTGCTGACTATGCGGCTGCGCGTGTTCCGTCCGATGTGTATCATCTTCGTGCCCGTGTCGGCCTGCTGGCGGTTGTTGGTCACGGCCACGGAGTAGAACTCCGAAGAGGAGTTGTCGCCCCGGAGTATGGTTGAAGGATATTTCCAGGTTATAGCCGACCCGGTCTCGACCTGGGCCCACGAGAGATGGCTCCCCTCGCCCCGGCATATCCCCCTCTTTGTCACGAAGTTGAAGATTCCTCCACGGCCCTCGGCGTCGCCCGGATACCAGTTCTGGACGGTGGAATATTTCACGTCCGCGTCCTTCTCCACGACAATCTCCACCACGGCCGCGTGCAGCTGGTTCTCGTCGCGCATAGGGGCGGTGCACCCCTCCATATAGCTTACATACGAGCCTTCGTCCGCCACGATGAGCGTGCGCTCGAACTGACCCGTACCCTTCGCGTTGATGCGGAAGTAGCTGGAAAGCTCCATCGGGCAGCGCACCCCCTTGGGGATGTAGCAGAACGAGCCGTCGCTGAACACGGCGGAGTTGAGGGCCGCGTAGAAATTGTCCCCCGACGGCACGACGGTGGCGAGATATTTCCGCACGAGCTCCGGATGTTCGCGCACCGCCTCGGAGAACGAGCAGAAGATTATGCCCTTCTCCTCAAGCGCGGCGCGGAAAGTCGTCTTCACGGAGACGGAGTCGAAGACCGCGTCCACGGCCACTCCGGCGAGAGCCGTCCTCTCCTGAAGCGGAATCCCAAGCTTGTCGAAGGTCTTCTCCAGCTCCGGATCCATCTCCTTCGGACGGTCTGTCTCCTTTTTCGGCGCGGCGTAATAGATTATGTCCTGAAAGTCGATCTCCGGTATGTCGAGATGCCCCCAGCGCGGCTCCTTCATCTTCGTCCACTTCCTGTAAGCGTCCAGACGGAAGTCCAGCAGCCACTGCGGCTCCCCCTTCTTCGCGGATATGAGCCTGACGGTCTCCTCGTTCAGCCCTTTAGGGATGAACTCCTGCTCCACCTCGGTCACGAATCCGTGTTCATATTCCTTCGCGGCGATCTCCTCTATTATCTTTTCTTCCTTTTTCTCTTCTGCCATATCTCAAAGCGTCTCGAATCGAATCTGCAAAGTTAGCAATCATTGGAGAAATTCAAGTCTGTAAGCTGTTTTGTACATTTTTCCAATGTAATTTCAGGCCATTTTGTCCGTTTTTCCAATATGATTTCGGGGTGTTTTGTCCGTTTTTCCAAGAAATTTGCTCCGAGGGTGGATGCCGGACTTGAAAAGCGGGCACGGGATTCCGGGACAGGCCGCGGGCTTTGTTTCACGCTACTTCCGGCAGTTCTGGTACTCGGACGGGGTTAGTCCGTAGCGGGACTTGAAGCATTTGGAGAAGTAGGACGGGGTGGTGAATCCCACCTGATACATTATCTCGGTGACGCTGAGCCGCCCCTGCTCCAGAAGCGCGGCCGCTTGAGAGAGACGGATGTCGCGGATGAACTCCACGATGCCGAGTCCGGTGAGCTGCTTGATCTTGCGATAGACCTGCTTGGCCGGCCAGCGGGACTCCCCGCAGAGGGCGGCGGCGGAGAAGTCGGGGTCGGAGAGGTGGCGTTTCACGATGTCGGAAATCTCCCTCATAAATTTCGCGTCCGCCGAAGACACTCCGGAAGACCCGTGGGTGGATGCACGCGAGGATTCCCCTGTGGATGTCCCGGTGGAGGCGGCCGGAGTCCGAACGGAAGAGGGATGACCCGATGTTGCCGTAGTTCTGCCCGCAGACGGATGTCCCGACGATGCCTCGGTCTGACCCGCAGACGGATGATTCGATGCAGCAGCCACAGTTGCGGACTCCGTACCGAAAGAACCGGTCAAGGAGGAGACAGCGGAGGAGGATTCGGGAGACTGGCCGTCCGGGGTTTCCGCCCCGGCTACGCCTCTTGAACCGAAAATCGCGCTGAGGGTCTCCCGGAACTCCCGCGCCCGGCTGACCGTGGAGGCGGCCGCCGACTGCGCCTTCTCCCTCGCAGCCCGTTCTATGCGCAGCTGGCGCTTGACCTTGCGGAAATATGCCGCGAACGCCGCGAAGCCGGCAAGCAGAAGGGCATAGACAAGAAATGCCCATACAGTAGCATACCACGCCCTCATTATGCTGATTTTCAGCACCCCCGTCTCCGAGTCAAGTTCCCCGGCGGGATTGAGATGGCGGACTTCAAAGGAATAGTCGCCCGGAGGGACGTTCAGAAAGACGGCTCTCGTGTCCGCCTGGACGGTCTGCCACTCGTCGTGGAATCCGGCGAGGCGGTAGGCGAAGCGGCCTGCCGGAGCGGGGAACTTCATCGGGGAGAAAGTGAGCGCGAAAGAGTTCTGTTCGCGGGCGAGTACGATCTTATCCGTCAGCGGAGTGTCCTTCCGGAGTATGACGCGCCCGGAATATTCCCGGCCGGGGACTACGAGCACGTTGTCAAGGTAGAGGGAGGTTATGACCACCCGTCCGGAGCGGTCGTCCACAGGTTCGGAAGACTTCGGAACGGAGTAGAAGCCGTTGACCGAGCCGGCGTAGACGTTCAGGCTGTCCGCCGCGAGGCAGAATACCGGATTCTCGATCTTGCGGATGAGCCGCCACTGCTGCGAGGAGGTCTCGCATCTCCAGATTTCGCCGTCGTCGCAGAGCCACAGGCAGCCGGCGGAATATACAAGCGACTGGGCGGAAACGGCCGCGCCGCTGACCGGGCGGAGCGTCCACCCGCCGGAAACATCCCCGGAAGCCGCTCCATCCGAGCCACTCTCACCGGAGACCTTCCCGTCAAGAGACCAGCCGCCGGAATCAGCCACGTCAAGCAGATAGACCCCGGCCTCGGTGCCGACCCAGAGGCGCCGCCCGTCCGAGGCGAGCGAAAGCGTGCGCTTCCCATCCGGCACGGAAAGACGGGTCACGGCGAAACTGTCCTCGTCGATGACGTCGACCCCCTTGTCGGTCACGGCCGCCATATATCGGTCGAAATGACAGAGTTTCAAAACTATGTTCCCGGAAAGTCCGTTCTCCGCGCAGAGATGCCTGTCGCAGAGAACGTCGCCGCCCCCGGCGAGCCTCTCCTTCGCCGTGACGAAAAGCCCTCCGTCGTAAGTCCCCGTCCAGAGCCTTCCGCAGCCGTCCTCCTCTACGGCATACATCCAGTCCGAGAGGTACTTACCCGAAGGTTCGACGATGTGGCAGTGAGTCACCTTCCCGCCGACGATTCCGCTCCGGCTCCCGGCCAATCCCACATTCCGGATTACGCCCGAGTCCCCGCTCCGGCCTCCACCGCCGCTCTGACTCCCCACACCGTTCAGACTCGGGACTCCGCTCCGGCCCGAAGCGCAATCCGTCAGTCCGATGCGGTCAAGCCCGCCGTCGGAAGCCGCCCAGAGCGCCTCTCCGTCAAAATGGAGCGCACGCACCTTGTTGTGTGACAGACGACGGTCCGCCTGTCCTCGGTCAGACTTGTAGACCCTTCTGAAGCCGTCCGGAGAATATTCCATAAGCCCGTTCATTCCTGCGGCGAAAATCCCGCCAGATGCCGTGCAGACGAGCGAGGAGACGTCAAGCCCGTCGCTCATCACGTCCTGCCCGATGCCGATAAATCCGTAACTGTCACCGAGTTTCATCAGAGCCGCGCCGTGATCCGTCCCGACCCAGAAGTTCCCGTCCTCGTCGAGCATCGTCGCCCAGACCACATTGTCGGGAATGGAGGCGGACTCGCCCACCTCGTGGCGCAGGACGTCAATCTTCCCCGAAGGGGAAAGCAGAAGCAGCCCGTTGTCAGTCCCGGCGGCAAGACTCCCGTCGGGGAGATAGAGAAAATTCTTCACCGGAGCTCCCGACCAGATGCGCTTCAAAGTGCCGTCGGAGAGGCTGTACAGAAAAAGCCCCCGCTCCGAACCCACGAAGAGGCTTCCGGACGGAATCTCCCTGGACATTTCCCTGACGCCGCCCCTCCCGGAAGCGCCGTCCTTTCCAGGAACGGAGGATTTCTCCCGAACACCGCCCTGCCCGGAAACCCGTCCCGCCTCTCCGAACCCCCCGCGAAAATCCTCCGAGACGGGAATGAGGGCGAGCACGAGATTGCCGGAAGAGCCGCCGTCCCCTCCGAGGGCGAGCCGCTGCGAGCGCGTCCCGTCGAACCTCCAGATGCAGCCGAAACTCCCGAAAAAGAGCGAACCGCCCGCAGCGCAGGAGCTTGCGGCGTGAACGCCGTTAATCACGGTCTCCGTCCTGTCCGTGAGCGGATTACGAAAGAAAATCCCGTCAGTCGTCCCGACCCAGACCCCGCCGCGGACGTCGTCCCTGAAGACAGTCTTGATATGCCTCGGGCCGATGACCGTGTCCCGGACGAAGCCGCCGGCATTGTCGTAGAAACAGAATCCCCTGTCCGTCCCGACATAGAGCCGTCCGGCCTTCCGGTCATATTCGAGGACATCTATGTGTTCGTTGCATAGACTCCCCTCCTCGGACGGAGACCGCCCGAAACGCTGCCAGTTCAGCCCGTCGTGGCGGTAAAGCCCGGCATCAGTCCCGATCCAGACAAAGCCTAAAGTGTCCCGGGCGAGGGAATGGACCGGCACGATGGCGCGGTCTCCGACATCCACGGCGACAAAGCGTCCGTTCGTCGCGGAGGCCGCCGCCCCGGACGAAGACGCATTACGCGCCGCAGCGGAGCAGCAAAGCAGCAGACCGACGACAAAAAGAAGACAACGATGCAGGGCGGCGGCTCCTCGCAGGTTCGTGACAGCACGGCCGGCAGAACCGGCAGAAAAAGCCCCATTCACAAGAGAAAACGCCGCCGCGACAGAGTACTCCTCCGCAGGAATCTGCGGAAGAAATATTCTCAGGCGGACTTTCGCGACGTTCATTCTTGTCGGGATTTTTCTCGGCGAAACAATTTTCAGCAGCGCGTGAACCACGCTCCAAAACACTCCAAAGATAGGCATTTTGTCCGAATTGTTGCACAACTTGTCCGTTTTGAGGTAACAGGCTTGCACCGCTCCCGCTAATTTTGCACCCGATATATTCCCCCTGACAAGAAGTCAGAGGCGATGGCAGAAAAGGGAACTCAAGGAGACGAAGCTGCGAATGGCTTCCGAAGCAAAGGAACGGCGTCTTTCGCGGCGACGGATTTCCGAAAAGTTCCGGAGTAACACTAAAGGTAATAATATATGAAACACGCCTTACGCACAGCCGTCCTCATTCTCGCGACGGCGGCAGGAATGCTTCTTTCCGAGCCGTTCTCCACGGCGCAGGAAAATTCAAATGGAAAGACCGTGACGGTGACGGGAACCGTGCTCGACGACTCGGGCGCGCCGGCAATCGGAGTCGCGGTCATAGTCAAGGGAACGTCGAACGGGACATCCACCGACATCGACGGAAAATACAGCCTCTCCGCCCCGTCTGACGCGACGCTCGTGTTCTCGTGCATAGGATTCGCGGACGAAAATGTCCCGGTGAACGGACGCGGGGTCATAAACCTCCAGTTGAAGCCCGACACCGAGCTTCTCGCCGACGCGGTGGTCATCGGCTACGGAACCACCTCCAAGAAAGACCTCACGGGCTCGGTCGCCACGATGAAGACCGAGGACTTCAACGCAGGTCTCATCTCCACCCCGGAACAGCTCATCAACGGCAAGGTCTCCGGAGTGCAGGTGATGTCATCGTCAGGTTCTCCGACATCCGGAAGCACCATCCGCATCCGCGGGGGAGCGTCCCTCAACGCATCCAACGACCCGCTCATCGTCCTTGACGGAGTGCCTCTCGAAATCGGCGGAATAGCCGGAAACGACGGCAACTTTATGTCCCTCATCAACCCGGCGGACATAGAATCGATGACCGTGCTCAAAGACGCCTCATCCACCGCGATTTACGGTTCAAGAGCGTCCAACGGAGTCATAATCATCACGACGAAGAAGGGCGCGAGCGAAAAGATACGCGTAAACCTCACCTCCACCCAGTCCGTGCAGTGGAAGAGCAGGCTCGCCGATATGCTTTCCTACGACGACTTCGTCAGCGTGGCGAACAGCCTCGGCTCAAGCTACAGCCAGTACCTCGGAACGGAGCGCACCGACTGGAACGCGCAGATTTTCCAGCCGGCGTTCGGAACGGACAACAACCTGAGCGTCAGCGGACAGGCCGCGAAATGGCTGCCTTTCAGAGCCTCAGTGGGCTACTACTATCAGGACGGAATCCTCAAGACCGACAACGCCCAGAGGGTCTCCGGCAACATCAACCTCAGCCCTGCCTTCTTCCACGACTATCTGAAGTTCAACATAAGCGTCAAGGGCGCGTACAACCGCAACCGCTTCGCGAACAGCGACGCCATCTGGAACGCCGCCACCTTCAACCCGACCGTCCCGGTATATTCAGGCAACGACACTCTCGGCGGATACTACGAAATCGTTGGCAGCGATGGAGCTCCTGACAAGGTCGCGGTGAAGAACCCGCTCGGGCTTCTGATGCAGACCGAGTCCACCAGCGACGTCTACAGAATCGTGGGCAATATCGACGCGGACTACAAGATGCACTTCCTCCCCGAGCTGAAACTCCATATCACCGGAGGATATGACTACGCATCCGGAAAGGGACGTTCGTTCACCCCGGCGACAGCCGCGTCCGCATATACCTCAAAAGGATATGTCAACAACTACGGCCCGGCCGAGAAGCACAACCGCCTCTTCACCGCCTACCTCAACTACAACAAGGAAATCGAAGCCATCAAGTCCCGCATCGACGCGACCGTAGGTTACGACTACCAGTACTGGAAGGCATATTACCCGGCCGGAGACAACTACAGCGAGGCGGGCGAAAGCCTCAATCAGGCGTGGAACGCAAGCGACAACCGCCACGTGCTCCTCTCCTACTACGCCCGTCTGAACTGGTCATTTGACTCGCGCTATCTGCTCACCGCCACGGTGCGCCGCGACGGGACCTCCCGCTTCTCCAAGAACACCCGCTGGGGCACCTTCCCTTCAGTGGCTCTCGCCTGGAGAATCTCCGAAGAGCCGTTCCTGAGGAACATCGACGTCATTGACGACCTGAAAGTCCGCGCAAGCTACGGAGTGACCGGCCAGCAGGACGGCATCGGCAACTACGGCTACCTCCAGACCTACTGGAAAGGCACTTCCAACAGCCAGTACATCGGCTCGGACGGAACTTCCTACATCAACACCTACCTCCCGTCGGCCTTCATCACCGACCTCAAATGGGAGACGACCAAGTCCTTCAACGTCGGACTCGACTGGGCCTTCCTCGACAACAGGATTCAGGGGAGCGTGGACTGGTACACCCGCAAGACGGAGGACCTCATCGCCACCGTGCCAACTCCGGCGGGGACGAACTTCAGCAGGATGGTCACGACCAACGTCGGCAACGTGTCAAGCTCCGGAGTGGAGGCGAGCCTCAACCTCGTTCCCGTCAAGACAAAGGACTGGACCTGGAACATCGGCCTGAACGCCACCTGGCAGAAGGTGCGCATCACCAACCTCACGCTTGTCGACAACGGCGAAGTCACCAAGACCCTCACGGGGCCTACGGTCGACAACAAATACGTCCAGGTGATGACCGAGGGGCAGGCCCCGTACTCGTTCTTCGTCTATAAGCAGCTCTACGGCGAGGACGGCAATCCTATCGAAGGCGCGTACGCCGACCTCAACAACGACGGAGTCATCAACATCAGCGACCGCTACTGCCACCACTCCCCGGCCCCGGACTGGATTCTCGGCCTGAACACCTCCGTGAGATGGAGGAACCTCAGCGTGTCAGCCACATTCCGCGCCAACATCGGGAACTATGTCTACAACGCGATGGCGGTGAACACGGGAGCGGCCGAGACGATGAAATACAGCTCCGCGCAGCTGAACAACCTCTCCACGTCCTACCTCAAGACAGGATTCTCCACGCGTCAGTTCTATTCGGACTATTACGTCGAGAACGCCTCGTTCCTGAAGATGGACAACCTCACCGTAAGCTACGACTTCGGCCGCATCCGCGACAAGGTGGGTCTCCAGCTCTCTCTTCTGATGCAGAACGTCTTCACGATAACGAAATATACGGGAGTGGATCCGGAGATATCCAACGGCTTCGACAGTTCGTTCTACCCTCGTCCGCGCATCGTCTCCCTGAGCCTCGGCCTCAACTTCTGAAAATATCGGTGACTGTTAAATGACAACATATTATGAAACAGATATATAAATATACGAAATATCTTGCCGCGGCGGCCTGCGGACTCGTATTGCCTCTGCTTACGGGCTGTCTGAAGGATCTCGACCAGTACCCGCACACGGACACGACGTCCCAGGACGTCTACAAGAGCGCGGAGAACTATGAGGCGGTGCTTTCGGGGATATATACATCCCTGATAGTGAACAACTCGGCCGTAGCCGACGACGACCGCTACCAGAACTACACCCGCTGCCTCACGATGTTCCAGGAGTGCTCCACGGACACGGTTGACGACGTATGGCTCGCCGGAGAGACGATGACCGACGTCAGCTTCCAGAAATGGAACGCCGGCGACCCGTGGGTGAGCGCGATGTACTACCATATATACAACATCATAACGCTCTCAAATGAATTCATTCGGAACTCCTCGGAGGAGGCGATTTCCGGATTCACCGACGACGAAAAGAAGAACATCCGCATCTGGAGGGACGAGGCGCGGGGTCTCAGAGCCCTCGCATATTACCACGCGCTCGATTTCTTCCCGGTCGCCTCTTTCGTGACCGAGAACAGCGCAGTAGGCTCCTGCTCGATCGTTCCAGAAGTATATACGAAAACTCAGCTTTTCAGCTACATAGAATCCGAACTCAAGGAACTCGGAGAATCCCTTCCGTCAAGGAATTACGGGCATTTCACCAAGAGCGCGGCAAACGCCCTGCTCGCCCGGCTCTATCTCAACGCCGAGGTTTATACCGGCGAAGCGAAATGGACCGAGTGCATCGCGGCCTGCAAGAAGGTGCTCTCCGACGGCTACTCCGCCCTCGCGCCGAGCTACGCGAGCCTTTTCAACGCAGACAACCACAATCGCACTGACGAAATCATCTTCGCCCTCGCCTGCGACGCGACCCACACCCTGACCTGGGGAGCGGGGACCTACCTCGTATGCGCGGGAACACTCGACAATTACGATGATATGAAAAAGGATTTCGGAGTTTCGTCGAACTGGAACTGCCTGAGGATGAGGCCGCAGCTCGTGGATCTGTTCGAGGACGAGGTCGAGGGGGACTCCCGCGCCCTGTACGGCAAATATGACAGGAAACTCGCCGAGTCCGCCGGGAAGGACTACGATGTCACCATCCCCGGGGACGAGACCTACAAGTACCGACTCCGCGAGAAGACCATCAGCAAGCACGAGGACGCGACCACCGGCTGGAGAATCCAGAAATGGTCCAACATCACAGACAATGGGGAGGTGGCGTCGGACACCGGCACTGTCGGGGCTGAAACAGACTACCCTGTGTTCAGGCTCGCGGACGTCTATCTGATGCTCGCCGAGGCCGTCCTTCGCGGAGGCACGGGCGCGGACAAGACTGCGGCTGAATATGTGAACATCGTGCGCGAGCGTGCGTTCGGGGACGATTCCGGCAATGTCAGCGCGGCCGACCTGACCGTAGACTACATTCTTGACGAACGCGCCCGCGAACTCTACTCCGAGGGAGTGCGCCGCACCGACCTCATCCGTTTCGGGAAATACACCTCCGGCTACGCCTGGAACTGGAAGGGCGGCTCGATTGACGGCAAGGACGTGGACAAGAAATATTGCCTGCTGCCTATCCCTGAGGCGGAACTTTCTGCGAACCCGGGACTTAAAGTCTACAACACCAATCTCGGCTACTGATTTGAGCGTCTTTTTGGTCTATATTTCTTTTTTCATCAGTCGTGTACATCCAGTACACTCCA
>CAVIXF010000022.1:0-9586 GCA_963646585.1 Candidatus Gastranaerophilales bacterium HUM_1
CTCCGCCACCATCGCCTCGCGAGCCTTCTGAATTTTTTCTCTCTGCTTCTCGGTGAGGTCTTCGGCGGATTTTGCGGTGGCGGCAGTGGTTGATGTCGGCTTTTGCGGCCCGTTGCGGAAGATGTCATAGTCGCTGCTCCAGATGCGCTCGTCGAGCAACTTGCGCTCCTTGCGCAGCTGCTCAAGGGCAACTTCGTCGCCGGTGTTATCGGCCGCCCCCGCAGGGCCGGAAAAGTTCCTCGGCTTGCTCTCGAGCTTCCGGATGGCCTCGTCAATCTTGTCCAGCTGTTTGAGGTCTGCCTCGAACGATGTCTTGAGGTCATAGTTCGCGATGTCCGCCTTCAATTTCAAGATGTCGGCAAGGGCGAGTTTTTCGAGGTCGTATTTGTCGAGGATTCCCGGATACGCATTTTGGAGCGACTTAAGCGCCGCCTCGCGTTCCTCTGTTGACTTCGATTCATCCCTCGCGGTCTTAAGCCAGTCATCTGTGGCCGCCGCCCGCTCGTTTTGCAGCCTGCTCTGCTCCTCGACATAGCGGTTGAAGACCTCCTCGCCTTGCGCCCCCTCCTTGAGGCGCTTGCTTAAGCCGAGAATCGCCGTAGAAAGCCCCACTACTGCGGTTGTCGCGAGGACATAGGGGTTGGCAAGCATCGTGGCGTTAAGGAGCTTCTGGGCCTTCGTGACGGCCTTTATGCGGACGAGTCTGACCAGAGCCGCCGCCGATGCCTGTTTCGCGGCGAGGGTCTCCGCCGCCCCGGCAACAATGACAGCCGCCTTATACGCACCGTATGTCGTGGCAAGCCCGCCAATGACGCGCCCTATCGTCTCGTAGTTGTCGATGAGTGTGGCGACTACTGACAGAGTGCCGTTGATGACCCCCTCCGACTTCTGCCCGATGTCATTGAGCATTTGATAAACAGAGTCGCCGATATTGCTTATTCGCCCGCTGATGGTCGCCGCCTGCCCGTCCATCAGACCCGCGAACTTGCCGCCCTCGGTCGTCAAGTTCTGAAAAACCTTCTCGATATCTCCGAAGCCGACCTTTCCGGCGGACACCATCTCGCCGACCTTGTCTTTCGTCGTGCCGAGCACCTTCGCGAGCTCCTCATAAATCGGGATTCCCCGTTGCGCGAACTGCCGAATGTCGACCGTCATCACCGTGCCCTGCGAACGGAGCGTGCCATAGAGATAAATAAGGTCATTGAGAGGTATCGAAAGCCCGGCGGCCACGCTGCCGAGCATACGCATATCGTCGATGATGTCCTCCGCCGCCGTGCCGTAGGCGAGGAGCTGTTTCGCGCCCGAGGCTACGCCTTGAAGGTCAAACGGAGTTGTCGCCGCGAAGTTCACCGCCTCCCGGATAAGGGTGTCGGCTTTCTCCTTACTGCCGAGCATAGTGGAGAATGCGATTTCCAGCTGCTGCATCTCGCCGCGCACCTGAGCCACCTTGTCCGCGAAGTCCCACGCCTTGTCGATGGTGAACATCCCCGCCGCCACCTTTCCAACCCTCTTCATCGCGTCCCCGAGAGCATCCGCCCCTCCCTGCGCCTCCTCCATCGCCTCCACGGCCTTTTGCCCCGACTCCTCCGCCACATCGCCAAGCGTCGCCCACCCCTCGCGGTACTTGCGCAGGGACTCCTCCGCCGCCACGGATGCGGTCTCGGCCTTCCGAAGCGCAGTGGCGGTCTCTGCATAGTGCTCCGTCGCGCCGGAGAGGTAGGTCTTGTCCCCGCTCGCCTTCGCGTTCTGGAGGTTCTTCGCCGCCGCCTGCATCTGGCGCTGGAGGCTCTCAACCTCGACACGGGCGGCCCGAGCTTTTTCGGAAAAGTAGATGCCGAGCGCGTCTCCTGCATCGTGCGCCGAGTTCGCAATGCCTTCGACTTGGTTGTCAATCTTCTCAAGCTGGCGCGTCGCGTCATCTTTGACCGTCGCCTCGATTTCCACTCCGTATGTCTTGCTCAGTCCTGCCATATCAGTTGTCTATCCTTGTTTTTTACATTCAGTGCCTGTATCCTCGGATGATGTCCCTTATCATCTGCGCGTTCTTCGGGTCATCCGCCCTGATAGGGTTTTCGCGGGTGCCGAGCGGCTTCGCCGACTTGTCTCCTCCGCCGTTTTTGGCCCTTGATTCGTAAACTGGGAGAACGTCATTGTAAAGCACGAGGTTGGCGTAACTCAAATCGTATATCACCCAGTCGAACGGTACTCCGAAGTTCTTGACAAAGCCTGCGATTACCGCCCAGATGCTGTCCGTCCGCTGTCGGTCTCCACTTTCGTCGGCTTTGTCAGATTCAGACCTTGAAGGAAAGTGGAAATGGCGAAAAAATCACCGACCCCCATCCCGGCTATGATTTCCGAGATTGCGAGACTCACCTCCGCCGGAGAGGCCTCGCGCCGTATCCGCTCCGTGAGCAGGGACAGGCGCGTCCGACCGAACCAGATGAATCTCCGTCTGTCGATGTTCTTCGCCCCGAGGATAAGCGTCGCACACACCTCCGGGAGGTACCCGCTATCTTTCGCGGCCCGCAGGGTGCTTCGGAGGATATCCTCCTTATCCAGAGAGAGCTCCGGCATATGCGAAAGCAAGTCCGACACGAGGATGAGCGTCCCTATGGTCGGCGAGGCGGCCTTGTAGGTGCGTCCGCCGAGAGTGAGCGTCACGGGACGCTGAAGTACCGTCTCCGCCACCCGCTGCTGTATCGTTTTCTTCGTTTTCTCCATCTGCGAGATTGTTGATGATTGTTATTCGGAGGGGCGGGGAGAATCGAACTCCCGTCCGGGCGGGGCCAACATCGCCCGCTGCGCACCACGCGCCTTCGCCCCTCTTGACTGCTATCCGCGCATCGGCGACTATGCGCCTGCGGCCTGCGTTACGGTTACCGTCAGACTGCCGCCGACACTGTCGGATATGACGACAGAGCCTGTGCGCTCCGCACCCGAATTGGCTGACACTTTCACGGTGACAACCTTGCTGGAGACGGACGCGATAATCCAGCTCGCCTCACTCGACGGCGTTGCCGTCAGAGTCCCTGTCGAGCCGCTGACGGTGATGGTCTTCCCGGTGTTGTCCGCAGCGGAAGTGAAGCTGAGAGATGCCGGTGATACGGAAATGCTGACGCTGTAATCAAGGCAGATTTCCTTATCGTCCGTATCTGGTACAAGTCCGTTGACGGAAATGACATCGAGCGAACCTTGGTCGGCCGACCAGCTCTTGCTCGTGCCGATGGTCGCCTTGCGGAAGACGAAGCCTGGTGTCGAAGGGTCTTGCGCAATGCAGCGCATCGCCCATTCGCCATCGACGACACCGTTCACCGGAGAGAAGGCGTTTTGGACTATCTTTTCGCCTTTCTTTTTGATCACGGAAGTGCTGAACGAGTAGGATGCTGGCATCCTCTTGGTGTCCACATTCTCGCCCTTCTCGTTTTTCAGCTCTTTGGTCTCCCCTTCGGTCGTTTCCAAGGTCGAACTGTCTTCGAGGAGGATGTCGCCCGGGATGCGGACATATCCGGTCTGCGCACTCCAGTCTCCCGTCGGCGGAGTTACGCCCGCCGTGACTTTAATAAATTCGAGGGACGGAGCCCCCCAAGATACTACTGACATAATTATCTGATTTTTTGATTGTTAAGCATAATAACTGAAACCAATTCGAGCAACGATAAATGATTGCCCGATTTCATCGTCCCTCTGCGTTCGGATTGCGTCCCGAAGCTTCAGGCGGTAGCAAGACGGCAAGGCGGCGATTGTCTCCACGGCTTTTGCGACGGCGGCCTGCAACTCCCCGCACCTCTGCCCGTCCTCGACCAGCACCCCGTTTGAGGAGTTGCGGATGAGGGGGACATAGAGATTGAGGACGACGGTTCCGGTCTGGAACTGCTCGGCCCCAGCATCGGAGAGGATTACAACGAGGTCTTCCTCCTGCGAGTCTCGCGGGCGAACGCCCCCGCGGTAAATACTCCCCCCGATTTCCTGCGGCAGAGCCGTCTGGCGTAGGAGATTGATAAAATCCCCGACAATCCGGTCTTCCGTAAGTGCAATCGCCATAGTCACCTTATCTGTTTGAGGAGTTTCGGGATAGTCTCTTCGGCGATACGCTCTGCGCTGCTGAGGACATTGTATCCCCTGTCTTGGACATACTCGGCATAGGCCATGCCCGCGACTATCACGAGTACCAGCCCTTCTGGGTAGTCTTTTGCGACCTCCTTTGCGAGGTCGCGCCCCGCCGTCGGGCCGGAGCCCGCGGTCTTGGAGACAGCAGAGAAGCCGCTCTCGAATATGGTATTGCCATTTTCGAGGATGACATACCCGGTCGAGCTTCGGAGGTTCCCCGTGCGGTCGGTATAGCTGCCGTTGATGCGCGCATCGTTGATGCACCTCTCTCCGGCGAGTTTCAGCACCGAGATTGCCTTTTCGCGCGCATTCTTCACCTCCTCGAGAAAGTAAGTGCTGAAATTTTCCTTTGGCCTGTTGACTTCCATCTCTCGCCCCCCTATACCGTTATCTTGTCCATTCCCACAGCCTCAAGCGGTTCACTGCTGATGACCGAGAAAACGCCGATTTCAGAGCCATCTCTGCCGAACAATGCGAGACGCTCACTTTTGGCGACTGAATTCTCCTCCGTGAGGATGTACCAGCCAGCCTCCGTAACCGCCTCCCCGTTGTCCCGTGCGAGGGCGTTAGCCTTCCGAGCATAGAACTGACAGGGAATCGCCTGTCCGCGCTCCTCGGTGACGGGCACCGCATACCCCGTAGTGCCGTCGATGCCGCCCCCCGATGAGTGGACGTATCTGATATGTCCGTTCTCAATAGTCACAGATTCTCGCCTTTATATCCGTATTTCACGCCGTCCGCGAGGATTTCGTCCTCGTCTGTCCCGTAGATGGAATATATCCTATTCGCCTCCGAGCGGAAGTATCTCTTGTCCTCTGCCGTGAATGTGAAAGACTGCCCTCCTTGGCTGATGTTCGCCACCATCAGCAGCCACCTGTAGAGGTCTGCGATTGTAAGCCACCACGCTGCGGATTTCAGTATTTCCGAGGAGACCTCCCCGTCAAGGTCGAGCCCTCGGCGGGTCGCCTTGACGAGCAGCGTCTTCTCCGGGACGGGGAAGTTGGAGATTTCACCTCTCAGGGCTTCTCTGATAGTTTCCATCGTCGTCCGTCAGATTACCTAATTCCCTGCGGCCTGACTGATTGTCACGGTGGCGGTGTCACCGGATGCGCTCGTCAGAGTGAGGGTGCTGGTGCGCTTTGCCCCGGTGTTAGCGGACACTTTCACGGTGACGACATTCCCGGACTTGGAGACTGTCGCCCAAGTGTCAGCGGTCGGGACGGCTGCGGTGAAGTCCTCATCGCTGTGGACTGACACCTTCTTGCCCGTGTTATTGGCGGCGGAGGTGAACTCGAGCGCGGTCGGGTCTGCCGTGATGGTCGCCGTGGCGTCGGCGTGCAGGACATAGATTGAGCCTCCGTCATCTATCACAGGCATAGCGAGGGCCTGCGCTGCGGTGAACTCCGCGAGAGAAGGCTCGTTGTGGCTGTACTCCGAAACAAGGATGAAGTTGCTCTTCTGGTAGGTCACGCCCGCAACTCGGTTCAAGTCCTCGGCGAGGGTGCCGTGTACGAGGCGACCGACTTTCAGGGCCGGGACAGCCACGACATTGGCCTGTGCCCACGGTCTGATGGTGTTGCGGTTGCCCGCCTCATCCTCCCAGACATAGGCATTGTTGACAACGACGAACGTGGCGTTGAATTCCTCCTGAAGGGCGTCGATGGTAGCCTGCCTTGCAGGTACAGGGAGATAGGCCTCGTTGACGATCGTCTGCTTGAGAGAGGTGGCCACGAGTTCGCGAACCTCCTTGCTCTTTTTCGCGAGGTCAAAATACTGCTTTGAGAGATATACACGCTCAATAGAGCTGCCGTCGGCCTCGGCCTTGTCGAAGAGCTGCCTGATGTCGCTCACCGGAGTGGCCTTGTCCGTGTCCTCCCATCCTGCGGTAGTCGCGTGGAAGGTGTTCTCGTCCTTGTAGCCGAAGCTCGCGCGAATTCCGGTGCCGTCGTTGTTCTCGCTGTTGATGAGTACGAGGCCGGTAGAGAGAGCCTGCTCGAACAGGATTTCGAGGCGGATTTTCACGCCCGCGATGACCTTCGGAACATTGTCGAAGATTTTTGCGGCGATAGCCTTCTTGTCCTGTCCTTTCGCGGCCATAACGGTGATGTCGGAGATAGCCTTCTCCTTCATCTGCTTTTTGATTCCGATTTTCGGGATGTCGCCGGAAGCGATGCGGATTGTCCCGCGACGCTTAAGCGGCAGGGATGCATCCATAGAGACCACATCGGCGGCCACTACGGAGTTGTTGAGTTCAGCCGAACTCCAAGTGAGGTCTGCGCTGTACTCCTCGTCGAGCAACTGCTCATAGAGGTAGCCCGGCAACTCCTTCTGGTTATTGAACTTCTCGGTCCATTTCGTGACCATCGGCGCGAATGCCGCGACGAATGATGCGAAGAGAGATTTTTGCATTGCCATAACTTATATCCTCCTATTTTTTTAATAAAGGAACTTGATTTGCGGGAGACCAGCCTTGATGGTGTCGGTCACCGGATACGGCGAGGCCGCCGCGTTGACTTCACCCACGGTGAGTATCGCCGCTGCGGGTTTTGCCTTGAGAACGGAGCACTTGAGGACTCCGGCATACTCCTCGTTGGTGCCGAGGGAGACATACGCGCCGTCAGACACGCCGAGAGGGGCGTATGACCCGGTCTGCTTGTTGTGCTTGATGATGTGGCCGGAGACGATTGCATCGTCATCCCAGCCCTCGACATTGAGTGCCCTGCCGCCCGGGATGTCGGCGAGGTCGCGGATGATGACCTTGCTCTCATTCCCGTCATCGACAAGGAAACCCTGCCTTTCCAAATCTACATAATCTGCCATAATGACTTCTTTTTTGGTGTTTAACTAACTGAGTTTGTTGACAATAGCTTCGATGTCGTCATCTGACCACTCCCCCGCATTCCCGGGGTCGCCCTCGGTGCCGGAGCGTCCGAAGAGGGGAGTGAAGGCTGTCGCGTCGCTGGCCTTGTTCTCCTTGACGATCTCCTTGACTTCGCCTTCGATCTCTTCGAGGAGCGTGTCGAAATCCTCGTCGGAGTAGGACTCAAGCGGGAGCCTCGTGTAGGCCTTCTTCTGCGACTCTTTCAGGTCTTTAATCCTGTCGTCGAGCTTCTTTTTCCTGTCCTCCTTGACTTTCCCGGCCTGAAGCCTTGCGATGGAGTCGTTTGCCTTCTGGAGTTCCTCCTTCAGCGCAGCGAACATCTCTGCGATGCCGCCATCTTCCTGCCTTGTCTTGTGATTGGCTTTTGCGGTCTTTCTGGCGGTCGCGGCGGGTTCGTCATCGTCGTCCCCCTCCCCGTTCTCGTCATCGTCCTCAATCTGTACCACCGGTTTGCCGTTCTTCAAGCCGTGTCTCTTCTCGTAGTTCTGGACTGCGGTCTTGGTGGCATCGGTGGCCCGAGCGTCACCATAGCTCTTAAGGATGTCAGCGAAGGTCACCTCTTCTACGGCAGAGTTGATTTCCTCGTCTGTTTCGAGAGTTTTCGCGGTCATCAGATTGTCCGCTATCCTCCCCAAGATTTTTGCATCGACGCCTTCAAAGCGAGTAGCCAATGCGGAAATGATTTTCTTTCTCATCGCGAATATAAACAGTTTTTTGATGTTTTGCACAAAATTAGAAATAATTTTTACTTTTCCGCGAATTACCCAACTCGCTATATCTCAACGCATTCTTGCCCGCCATAGCGATTATTATAAAATAATCGCGCAGTTTTGTTTGTTATTTTATAAAACTTGTTTTATATTTGCAGCACAAACAAACACAAAAAGATATGGAAACAACAGTAAAAACCAACAAAAACAACAATTTTGAGATCGGGAAGGTATCTCGCGAAGGACTGACTTGGGGCGAAGCGAAGAAATATGCCGAAAAGCAGGGGATGCGCCTCCCGACGAGGGCGGAGCTCTTCGTAATGATTGAGCAGGGCGTAGAAATCCCCGATTGGTGTTGGACTTGTGAAGAGTACGACGCAGCAACTGCGTGGTACGTGTTCGCCGCCGTCATCGAGGGCGATGACGATAAGTGCAACAAACACTACGCTGTGCCGGTGAGAGACATAAAAGCGTAAAAAACAATCACAATTTTCGCACGATATGGAAAGAGTCGCAAGAGAAAATACAAAAGAGGCAGCGCGTGCCTTCATCAATGCCGGCGGCCACTGCCGGAAACGCTACGGATGGGCGTGGAAGGGAGGCCGGACAGAACCGTGTTCAAAGGAGGAGGCGTTAAAGCTCCTCGATGAATTCGACTTCGGCGAAGGATTCTATATGCTCGAATGGAGGGACGTAGGGAACACGCTTGAGTTCTGCAAACTTTCGGAGTATGATATGCTATAATCCACAAAAGCAAAGAGATATGCACAGTTATATAATACAGCTCGCCCCGCAATCAATGGGGATGCACGACTTTATCAGCGCCGACGACTTCGAGCGCGAGGACTACAGGGATTTCGCCGAATATGTGAGCGACACGGACAAATCTGGATGCGCTGCGGCGCTCGAAGAGCTTGAGCGGCTGGTCAACAGTATGGGCCATGTCGACAGGTGCGACAGGTTCATACAGTTCAGCCTCGCAAATGTCATTGCAGATGTCGCGGAATGGACGAGGAGGACAGTTTCGGGCAGTGACGGGACAAGCCCAAGACGAATGAGCGAGGAATTGAAGCACTACGAGGGCAGCAGACTGATGTTCTGGTATCTCGGGGCCTTCGTCCCGTCCGCCTTCCTGCTGGAAGATATCGCCCGAAGCTATATGCCAACGGCATTGTATATCGGCGGAATTCTGGATTACAAAGCATAAAAGCATCAAAAATGGCGAGAGAAATGGAAGATATGCCATCAGAAGTTATTAGTCTGTTGGAAGAGTGGGTTAGGGGAAATCCCGGAAAAAGAGCAGTGCTCATTTCCGCGATAGATTTAGAGGGGAAGAAAACAAGCAATGCAATGATGGGAGAGGAACGCAATGCAATCCTCGCAGTGACCATCGGTACGGACAGCGCGGATGCCGCCGGAATCCACTGGTTATACAAAACCATCGGCATAAAACTCTTGAACACAGATGGAGAGTTGACCGCACTCGCAAAGGCAGTATTGGAGAAGGAGGACAAGACTAAAAAGACAACGAACAAAAGATTTTCGTAGAGAGATGACAGACGAGAACAAAAACGCGACCCGCGTGACGTGGGTTCATTTCTTTGAGCCGGTGGACAACAAGACCGATTATTTTTTCGGAAGCCTGAAGGCCGCCTTTTCGACCTTCGGCCCGGAGGTGATAGGCTGTTCGCTCACGGCCCTATATGCCGCCAAAATCAGCGAGAGCAGGGCAAAGGTGACGGACAAGTGCCGCATCATCAAGCGGCCCGTTGCGCGGTATTCCGCCGAAAAGGATTAATTTTGCGTGCGGGCGGTCACCGAGGCCGCCCGTGCTTAAAATAACAAGATTATGGCAAGGGAGATGTCGTTGTTCGGAGGGCCGGAAATA
>CAVIXF010000022.1:9596-16141 GCA_963646585.1 Candidatus Gastranaerophilales bacterium HUM_1
CGACGCGATAGACAATGGAAAAACTTGGGAGGAGTGCAAAAACGAGTTCGGCGTAGCGAAAATCTCGGAAATGACGGACTCGCAGGTAAAGGCTTGGGTTCAATCCGGCAATGCCGGGGAATCCAACCGGCGCTTCCTCCGAGATGCCCCGGAGGCGGTAGGCTACAAGAATGCCCTGAAATGCCTGCGCGATGCAATAGAGCAGGACGGTACTGCATATTGGGGGAGATATATGGACGGCCCTGTGGTCGAGACAGGAGACGAGCCTGCCCCGCAGTCCCCCTACGCATTCGGAACTTATGCACACACCCGCTTCAAGTAGCGGGAATTACGGATAAATTCCCGCGAACAACTCCTCAATCATCTCGCGGAGCTTCCGGTACCCTTTTTCGCGCGGGAGGGCCGCTTTTGTCCAGTAGAGGGCATTGAAATTGGCTATGATTTCCGTTACCCGCGTGTGGTCGTCTCCGGATATGAAGTAATCCTCCGGGTGGCCGCACGAGTCCAAAAACCGATGGCTCGATGTCCGGCTCTGCACAGAGTCGGCGATAGCTCCGATTACCTCCAGCTTGTTCGCACGCCGTTCCGCCGTGTATCCATCCAACACCTTGCTCCAATTCTCAAAGTATTGGTAAATATCGTCATCCGAGAACTTTTTGATTTCTCCGTCAAACCAGTTCAAAAACTTGTTGAACGACTTGCTTTGCCATATTTTATTGGCGTAATCGTAGGCGTGCCCGTATTCGTGGTAAATAAGCGATAGACGCGCCTGCGCGCTTCCCCGTAACCAGTCTGCGAGTTCTTTGTTATCGGATATCATTACGCATCTCCACACTTCGTCGTACCACGCCTGCCATTGGCCGCTCGGCACGAGGTAGAGCGGGACATATGAACTCCCGAAAGCGTCAAAAAATCTCTTCTCCGGGATAGGGAAGCGCCTTATTCCGAACTTGTCTCCGATTTCGTCGAAAAGTGCCGCCGGGGTATTCTCGGAGATCTTGTCGAGGCCCATCGCAAGCGCGCGCTGGTTGTGCGACAGCTTCGCCGTGTTGCTGATAAATTCAATGTTGCGATATATGCCTGCGTATCCGCGTCGCGGTATGTCGTAGGCGCGCACGGCGGCAACGGCCCTCTCGTACCTGCGTCTCCAACCCTCCGGGAGTACGGACAAGTCGACTTTTAAGCCATCCTCGTACCGCGTCACCGACTCGAGTATCGCGGCGGGGATATTGTACCCGGGAGACGAGCGAAGGCGCAAGTACTCATTGTCCACTATGACCCGCAGGGACAGCTGCTTCTTTGGGTCAGCCTGCGCCATCACATCGTCAATCGCGGCGGAGAAAATCCGCATTTCCTCGCTGCCCAAAGTCTCGCCGAAAAACGCCCTCCGGTTGTTTCGGAAGATTACGGCCTGTTCAAAAATAGTTCCGCTATCAGTTTCCGGGGTATAGCTCACATTGGAGATGGCCCTGTCGGCCCAACGGTTGCGGATATCCTACACCTCTTCGGGAGTCCTCGCAGCGTGCCGCTCCGCCGCCCTGCGAAGCGTGTCTTTGCGCGAGACAGAGGCGGCAGGGGCCAGCCCGGCAGCTCTCATCGTCACATCCCTGTTGTCGGCGATGAAATACGGAAGAGTGCCCCGCTCCTCGGCCTGCTCGATGCGATCGCTGTTCGTCTCCGCCCACTCCCTGTACTGCGGGGGGAGTTCCCTGACCTCGTTTACGCTTCCCCGGTCAACGCCGTCAAGGTCGCGGATGAACTCCTCATCGGTTTTAAGGATGGCGGTACTCGTGCAGCGGCAGAACGGGTGCCACCCCCGGAACACAAACGATTTCGGGTATTTGCCGGCGAGGTCGTCGCAGATGTCGCGAAAAGGCTTGCCATTCAGAGTGTGATTGTTCGATAGTCGAATTTCGATTCCGACCACGAAGTCAAGCGTCTCCCGCCGCTCCGTATCCGCAGAGCGGTAGGCCATATTCGTCTCGGTCGCCGCGAGACGGAGCGCGTTCTTGTAGCTCGAGCGGTAAACGCCCTGCCCGGGGTGGAACGCCTTCGCGCTGCGGCTCAGATGCAACTCCCCTTCCTTGTCGCGAACGCGCCGGAAGAGCTTGTCCGGGTACTTGAGGTATTGTTTCAAGTTGCGGGACATCTGCGCCGCCGACTGCCCGGTCTTTATCCCCAGTTCGAGGGTCTTCTCGACCTCCCCTTTCGACTGCTTCGCATACCTCCAGACGCGCTGCGAGAGCGTCAGTCCTCCCTCCCGTCTGCGGATGAACGCATCAAGGGCCTTCTCCGTGCCGCGATAGTACCTCTCCTTCGCCTCCTTGGAGAGGAGTGTCGCGAGGGTGCCGATATATGTATCACAGAGGGTGTCGTTCTTTCGATTCGCGAGCGCCCACTGCGTGCGGATGCTCGCCTTCGAGGCCTCGGTGATGGCGCCGCTCAACTCCTTTGCCGCATCATCAACGGCGTTGCCGATATTCGGATAATCCTCCAGCCGGAACGGCTTGTCGGCGGCCACAGACGATGAGAACATCTGCCCGATTGCCCCTATCTTGTTGCAGTAATCATCGAAAAGGGCTGCGACTCTCCTCTGGAGG
The DNA here is from genome assembly GCA_963646585.1 of Candidatus Gastranaerophilales bacterium HUM_1. Taxonomy (GTDB): domain Bacteria; phylum Bacteroidota; class Bacteroidia; order Bacteroidales; family UBA932; genus Cryptobacteroides. Next base: position 12,197 of record CAVIXF010000022.1, read on the forward strand.
GCCGCAACCTCTTTCGCGCTCCCTGCATCTATCGCGTCCGTTTTCTTGCGTATTTCGCGGCTTGATGCCATCTCCGATAAGTTTACCGTCTTTTGTATCAAGGCCGCCGTTTGCCCCTTTTATGCGGCATTTCGGGCGGTCCTCTTTCGCCATCCGTCAGACGGCCAAGCCGAGCGCGTCCGAGAGGCTCGCCGCCTGCGTCTCCTCGCGTATCGCCTCGTAGGTCGCGTCCACGTCCTCGCTCTCGCCGAGGGCGCGGATGCTCTCCTTCTGCGACATCAGCGGCCTGTTGCCGTTTTTAAGGAGCAGCAGTTCCGCGTCCTCCTTCTTGTCCTCAATGACATACGGAGTCATCTGGACATCCACGCGGAGGGCATCTATGTCCGCCGCCCAGTCCTGCGGGAGCATCATCTTGAGGAACGCCTTGACTACATTGACCTCGCGGTCAAAGAACTCCAGCCACGCGCCGCTCTCGTCCTTCACTTTGAGGTGTGCGTCGACGAAGAGCTGCTTGCGGCTCTCCCCGCTGAGGGCCTGCTGGCTCATCTTCTCATAGTTCCAGTCCGGCAGCTGGAGCTGCGAGAAGAAACTGCTGCGGAGTTCTGACACATAGAATTTCAGGTTGTCGATCGCCTGATTCCACGTCACATATTGGAGGCTCGACCCCTGCGGGTACTGAACGACATCGCGTGCGGCGGAATTCGCCCCCGGTGCCTGCCCGAAGTCGAGACCCTCGCTGACGAAGGCCGCGAGGATCGGACGGCTGTTCTTGCGGAGATAATTGCCGTTGCGACTCATCGCCCACTCCATCTCCTCGACAAGTCCGGACGACTGCTCCCACGCCGGGGAGGGCCTCCAGCGGTACACCGCCGGGATTTTCCCGATGGCTATGTTCTCGGCTATTTCAAGGCGCGTTGCAGTGCCGCCGCCCTTACTGTATCTGTTGCTCCACCGCAGATGGGTGTCGGCGGTATAGGTGTCGAAAAAGGAGACGTCGGTATCCTCCACCCTGCGGGTGTAGGCTACCGAGAGTGCGACGAGGTCTCCGGAGTCATCGAAAAGCGGGTACAGGTCATCTCCCTGCATCGGGGAGTATGTCACGCACCGTAGCTTGAAATCGCTGTCAAACCCGTAAATGGATGTCTTTCCCCGGACGGCATACCACAGCGTCATCACCTCGCAGGAGGCGTAAAGGCGGTTGCTCCGTTCGATGTTCACGCTGTCGATTCGTGCGCGGCGGAAGATCGCCTCCAGATATTTCGCCGCCTGCTCCTGCCGCTCGTTGTCCGCCTCCGGGCGATAGACGCGCTTGACGGGGATTCCGAAACACAACTCGGTGGTTCTCTTCACCGCAAGCCGCTGAAGGTCATACGCGATGCGACTGACCTTCTCCTGCCCGACCGGGACTTTGATTGCCCTCGGATTCCCGTCCGCGTCAACCTCGGTCTCCGAGACTCTGTCCTGGTAGAGAACGGTGTCAGGGTACGCGGACTTGTCCATAACCGGATGGAGCATCGGGTCATACTCCCTGCGCAAATCAGCCCACGGACGCACCGCCACGGATTTTGCCCGGAGTTCCCCGGTCACATTCTCACCTGCTTTGGCCCTCGAGATGATGTCATTTATGTCTTTCATCGACAAAGTGTTTACGATTTATGCAAAAATATAAAAATTCGGCGTAAAAATATACTAATATGCGATATTGGACAATTGCGTGAGACTGACGGGCCTGCGCTTGCCTCCGAGGAGCTTCTCCAGACAGACATAACGCGCAGCGTCTATCCCGTGATTATACTCGTCCACGGGACGGCCGAGACGCTTCCCGTCCTTGTCCTGCGCCCAGATGTAGTTGCGGAACTCCTTGATGAGGTTGAAGCTCCGCTTTGTGACCCGGATGTGGTATTCCCGCATTTTGAGGAGGCCCGCCTCGATGCTCCCGGGGAACTTCCGGACGGCGTAGATGTTGACCCCGGCCCGGCGTATCTCCTGTATGAGACGCGGGTCGGCACTCTCGGAGACGGTCTCCACAAGCGGGTCGTACTCCTTGAACACGCGGATGATGTCGCTCGTCAGCATCTCCGTGCGGTAGCACAGCTCATCAAGATACAGCGCGTCATCGTGCGGATACACGTCCACTATCGCCGTCGGGTCAGGGTTGTACCCGAAGTCGATGCCTCGGTAATGGTGCCGCCGGGCATACTCCGGGACTTCCTCGACGATTTCGATGTCGGGGAAGATGAGTCCCTCCACGACCGCCTGCAAGCCGAGGCCGTATATCTGCCACAAGTTCTTGCTCTTCTCTCGCAGGCTCTCGATCTCATCAATCACCGCCTGTTCGAGAAAAGGGTTATCGTGATAAGTGGTGACGAAGTGATACGTGCGCGGGTCGCGGTTCACGGCGCAAATCCAGTGCTCGTCACTAAAAGAGGGATTGTAGTCGATGACCGAGAAGCGCGTCGTGCGGAGTTTGAGTTGTTGCCACTCCAAGGGGGAGAGTTCGTTTGCCTCGTTGACATAGAGGACATCGCGTTTGCGGCCACGGAGCTTCTGCTCGCTGTCCGCACTGAAAAACTCAATCCAGCTTCCGTTCGGGAAGGTGAAGACCATCTCGTTCTTGTTGAAGGCCTTATCCGTCCATAGGTTCAGACTCTGGAGCACTTCCCTGAAATCTATGAGCACCGACCCTTTGAGCGCGGGGAGCGTCGCCCGGACAACGCTCAGTCGCGTCTTCGCGGACGTCAGGCAATAGACGACAAGCCAGATGACCGTATTCCTTGTCTTCCCGCTTCGCGAACTCCCCTGTTCCGAGACGGTGGTGTATCCCGCATCGACAGCCTGCTGGATTTCCGAATACACCCTTGTCGTCTGAATCTTCATCCCGTCCGTACCTCCTCCTGCCGTCTTTCACTTCCCCCTGCAAAGCTCGGCGAAATACCCCTCGCACGCCTTTCTCGCGGCGCTCTCACTCGCGAAAGAGCCGAGAGGCTGTTCCTCTCCGCCGATACGGACGATGGCCCGGAAACGCCCGCTTTCGCTCCTTTGCACGAGGACACTGACGGCCCTCCTGCTACGGGTTTGCCCCGAAAGCGCCCCGTCACTGTTCCAGCCTGTTTTCTTAAGGCGCGCCATAGTCATTCTCCCTCCCCGTCTTCCTCGGTCTCCACGGGCTGAACCTTGTCCCGGCGGTCTATGACCTCAATCCGTATCGGCTCCTGCTTGATGGTCTCGCCGTTGGAGGTCACGTCAAGACTGTCGCCGAAGCCCTCGCGCCGCCCGAGAGTACTGATGAGGTAACGAAGCATATAACCGTCCGGCCTCTCGACCCATCCCACGACCTGTTTCCTGTCGTTCAGTTTCGGGATTCCGATGGCCAACGCCTTTGCGCTATTCAGGCAGTCGTCGAGGAGCTGCCCCTTGTACTCGTCTATCGCCTCCGCAAACCGAGGGTCGTTCTTGCACCAAAAATCGACAGTGATTCGCGCAACTCCGAATGCCTTTGCGACTCTGGTTTTCACACCGCGACAAGCCTCGCAGGCCTCGCGAAACTTTTTTATTGTCGGTTTTTTATAGCTTTTATTCATTGTTTTTTATCTTTTTTTAATCTCTCAAAATTAGGCTGTCAGATATTGCAAGATTGTTGTCCTTCTTCGCTTCCTGCATTTTCAGTCCCATCTATCGAATTTGTTATATATTTGATTTATAGCAAGATATATTAACACATGCGAATAGTATAGTATTCAGAATATATCGCGCGCGGGCGCGAGAGGAAAATCTATCGCTTCTCTCGCATCGCATCTCCCCTCTGTCAGTTGTCGACCGCCACTCCGCAAGAAGCGTGTGGACATCATCGCTGACCGTCTTCAGGCTGTAGGACTTGAGGTTGAGACGCTTCATCACCTCCGCCTGTATCTGCCGGTAGCTGTAGCCCCGCTTGTAGAGCTTGGC
>CAVIXF010000023.1:0-14835 GCA_963646585.1 Candidatus Gastranaerophilales bacterium HUM_1
CATTGAGATTCCGGCTGCAAAGATAGCGAGAGGAATAAAAAATATGAAAAAAATCGCGTCCGATGTGGGAACTTTAGAAAATATATTCCTATCTTTGCAGTCCATTCTACCTGATGAGGGGAGGATTTGCGGGTGTAGCTCAGTGGTAGAGCATCGGCTTCCCAAGCCGAGGGCCACGAGTTCGACTCTCGCCACCCGCTCAAAGACACCCTGAGACTTTCGCGCAGGCGGATGTTTCAGGGTGTCTTTTTTTTTGAACCCGAAAATTGAAGGTTTCTTGTGTCGGCGTGCGTCTCTTTCGGAATCCGTTCCGAGGAGATGGCTTTTGCGATGAGTTGAATGTAGTTATTTTTAGGATATGAAAAAAACACGTTTTTTGATTGCGGCGGCTCTCGTGCTCGCCCTGTTCTCCGGCTGCTCGCGGGAGTACGAGTCAGTCAAGGGGGATCCGACCCACACCAGAATCTACACCCTCGACAACGGGCTTAAGGTATATATGAGCGTGAACAAGGAGACTCCGCGCATCCAGACCTACATCGCGGTGAAGGTCGGCGGCAAGAACGACCCTGCGGAGACCACCGGACTCGCGCACTACTTCGAGCACCTTATGTTCAAGGGCACGGAGCATTTCGGAACAAGCGACTACGCTGCGGAGAAACCTATGCTCGACCAGATCGAGCAGCTCTTCGAGACCTACCGCAAGACCACGGACGAGGCTCAGCGCACTGCTCTCTACCATCAGATCGACTCCATCAGCTACGAGGCGTCCAAAATCGCCATTCCGAACGAATACGACAAGCTTATGTCCCTGATCGGGGCCGAGGGTACCAACGCCTTCACCTCCACCGACGAGACCGTCTATGTCGAGAACATCCCTTCCAACCAGGTCGAGAACTGGGCGAAGATCCAGGCCGACCGTTTCAAGTATCCGGTGATCAGAGGATTCCACACGGAGCTTGAAACCATCTACGAGGAGAAGAATATGTCCCTGACCAAGGACAGCCGCAAGATCTGGGACAGCGTCCTTTCTGCGCTCTTCCCTCACCATCCTTACGGGACCCAGACCGTGCTCGGAACCCAGGATCATCTGAAGAACCCTTCGATAACCAACGTGAAGGCCTACCACAAGACCTGGTATGTTCCGAACAATATGGCGATATGCCTCTCCGGCGACTTCGACCCGGACGAGACGATTGCCGTGATAAAGAAATATTTCGGGGATATGAAACCGAATCCGGAGCTTCCGAAGCTTCATTTCGAGCCGGAGACCCCTATCACCGAACCGGTCGTACGCGACGTCTACGGGCTTGAGACGGAGTATGTATATCTCGCCTGGAGGCTTCCTGCCGGGGCGGACAGGTCGAACGACGTCGCCGACATCGCGTCCAACGTCATATTCAACGGAAAGGCCGGTCTCATCGACCTCAATGTCAACCAGCAGCAGAAGCTCCTTACGGGCGCCGCGTTCTGCTACAATCTGCCGGACTACGGAATGTTCCTCGCCATCGGATATCCGAAGCAGGGACAGACGCTTGAGCAGGTGCGCGACATCCTTCTCGAACAGGTTGCGAAACTTCGTGCGGGCGACTTCGACGAGAGTCTCATCACAGCGTCCGTGAACAACGCCCGCAAGAACTATATGGAGAGCCTTGAGGACAACAACCAGAGGGCTATGGACTATGTGAACGCCTTCATCTTCGGAGAGGACTGGGCTGACTGCGTCGGCAAGATCGACCGCTCCGCGAAGGTCACGAAGGAAGACGTCGTCGCCTGGGCGAACGAATACCTCGGAGCGAACAGCTATGTCGTTATAAACAAGAGGACAGGCGAGGACAAGACCGTCAAGAAGGTCTCCGCGCCGAAGATCACCCCTATCGTCACCAACCGCGACGTCCAGTCCGACTTCCTCGCCGAAATCCAGAACACCGAGGTGAAGCCTATCGAGCCTGTGTTCGTGAACTTTGAAAAGGAGATGTCGAAGTTCAACGTCGCCGACGGAGTGGAGGTTCTCTACAAGAAGAACGAGAACAACGGACTCTTCACGCTTGAATATGTGTTCGACATCAACCGCGAGCAGGATCCTGAACTCGCGATCGCGCTTGACTACATCTCCTATCTCGGGACGGCCACCAAGAGCCACGACGAAATCGCCAAGGAGCTCTACGACCTCGCGGCCGACTACAGGTGCTACAACGGTTCGTCAAGGACGTTCGTGGTTATGAGCGGTCTGGGCGACACGATGAAGGACGTGATGGCGATCGTCGAGGACGTGATCAACAACGTCCAGGGTGACGAGGCCATTCTCGCGGGACTGAAGCAGGACATTCTCAAGTCCCGTGCGGACGTCAAGCTGAATCAGGGGAGCTGCTTCGCCGCGCTTCAGAAATATGTCCGTCAGGGCGGCGAATCCATAAAGAAGAGCACCCTCTCCAACGAGCAGATTCTCGCCCTCACTTCGGACGGGCTTCTCTCCAAGGTGAAGAGCCTGTTCAACAAGAAGCACGACGTCATCTACTACGGCCCGGATTCGGAGAAGTCTCTCAAGGCCGCGCTTGAGGAAGTCCACATCACCGGGAAGCCTCTCGAGGACACCGAGCTTCAGTGGCCTGTGCTCCAGAAGACCGACAAGAGTTCAGTCCTGCTGGCGCAGTATGACGCGAAGCAGCTCTACTACATCCAGTACTCCTGTGACGACCGCAGCTTCGACCCGTCCGCGACTCCGGGAATCGACCTCTATGACGACTACTTCGGCGGCGGAATGAACAGCATCGTGTTCCAGGAGATGCGTGAGGCGCGCAGTCTCGCCTACACCGCCTGGGCCGCGCTCATCTCTCCGTACTACAAGGAAGGGAACTACTACTATATGGCCTTCATCGCCACCCAGAACGACAAGATGAAGCAGGCGATCGAGGCTTTCGACGAAATCATCAACAATCTTCCGGAGTCAGAGGCAGCCTTCTCCATCGCGAAGGAGTCCCTCATCACCGGCATCCGCACCTCCCGCACCGTCGGGGTGTCAGTGCTCGAAAGCTACATAAACTGCCGTGACCTCGGGATTTCCGAGCCGCTCGACAGGGAGATTTTCGAGAAGGTGCAGAATATGACTCTCGAAGACGTCAAGAAGGTTCAGGCGGAATGGGTCAAGGACCGCAGCTACACCTACGCGATACTCGGCGACATCAAGGATCTGGACGTCAAATATCTCCGGACGCTGGGCCCTGTCAGGAAGGTGAGCCTCGAAGAGATTTTCGGCTATTGAGCCGGCCCTCCGTCGATTAGATATGACTCATTCTGACCTTGCCTGACTTGAAGAAACGGGAATCATACATCATTCTGATTCTGCTTATGACTTTGGCAGCGGAGTTCGTGTCACCGGCACAGGGCTCCGCCGCCAAGCCGTTGTCGGACAGACCGGACACCCTCGTCATCGGGATAGACCGCTGGGCGTTCAGGGTGAACGCGCTGGAGCTGCTCTGCACCGTGCCGAACATCAATGCGGAGTTCGACCTGTCTTCGTCCGCCTACGACCGCTACTCCATCGGTCTCACGGCGAAGTACAACTGGGACACCCGTCACAGCGTCGCTCCGTCTATGGTCTTCAATATGTTCGAGATCCGGCCGGAGTTCCGCTGGTGGTTCAGGAAAAAGAATGAGGATGACGACGACGGCGCGGCGTCTGCTAAGAAGAAGCCGGCTCTGGAGGGAGCGTTCTTCACAGGAGGCTATCTGCACGGCGGAAGCTACTCCATCAAGGCCGGGACCTACGGCATCCAGGGACTCCTCTTCGGCTTCGGAGGCACATTCGGCTACGACTTCCCGCTCTATTCCTACAGGCATTTCGCGATTGACTTCGAGCTCGGTGTCTCCGCAGGATTCGTTATGACGTCGTACAACTGCTACACGATGAACCGCAACAACACCGACTATGTTTCGGTGCCGGAACGTTCGCGTGGATTCCATCTCTGCTTCTATCCGGTCGTGTCGGAGCTCAAGGCCTGCTTCGTGTTCAGAACCCTGTCAATCAAGGACAAGTACAAGAAGGTCAATTTGAAGAAATTGCAGGAGAAGCAGGAGGCAGCCGAGCGGATGGCGCAGGAGAAGGAGGCGACGAAGGCGGCGAAGGCGCAGCAGAAAGCGGATGCGGCGAAAGAAAGGGAGCGTCTCAAGGCTGAGGAGAAGGCGAAGAGGGAAGAGGAGAAGCGCATCAAGGCCGAGGAGAAGGCGAAGCTGGAGGAGGAGAAGGCGAAGCTGGAAGAAGAGAATCGTCTCAAGGCGGAAGAGGGAGCAGCGGCGAAGCGCATCGAGGAGGCGGAACGGAAAGCCGCCGAGAAAAAAGCCGCCGGGAAGAATGCAGCTGAGAAAAAAGCGGCCGAAAATAAACCCGAAAAATCCGGGAAAACAGCATCCGCGAACAAAGCGGATTATGATGCTGTAGTTCTCGCGAGCCGGACTGTCTTAAAAGGATGCAGTGCAAGGCTTGCGACGAAGACGACACCGGAGCAACCTGATGGTTGTGAGGATTCGGCTGAGGAGTATAACGCGGCAATGCGCCTTTTAAGGCAGTCTGGGGGGGGGTATAATAGATGGTAAAATTCCTGTCATACAGAGTTTTAGTTCTGCCGTTGGTGTCAGCAATATTGCTGGCATCCTGCGTGCGGCTTGACCTGAAGACAGCCGACACCGGGTCGGAGACGACCGGCATCGCCTTCACCGTTGATTGGGGCGATGTCGCGGAGGCCGACCGTCCGGAGCCGGTCGTCGTCGCGTTGAGCAAACTTTCCGACGGACTCAAATACTCCTTCACGACAGACGCTTCCGGCGCGTTCATCGAGGCTGACGGAGAAAACTCCGGCACAGACGCAGACGGCACAGACACTGACTCACCGGAAGACGAAACCGTGAGATATGTGGAATACGGGAGTTACGTGATGCTCGCCTACGCCGGCGACATCTCCTCCTACACCGTCTCCGGAACGGAGGACTATCTGACCGACCGCGCCGTATCCCTCAGGGACTTCCGCGCCAAGGTGAACGACCTCTCCCTTGAGGAGCTTGACGAAATGCGTGACGGGTCGCGGCTGGACTTCAACGCCGCCTACCGTTTCATCTGCTCTCCCGCGCCCGTGTGGTGCGCCCCGCTCAAGACCGACGTCTCTGACGTGCACTCCAATGTATTCACCCTCGTTATGCAGCCGCGAATCTGCCGCCTGACCGTGTCGGTGAGCGTCACTGCGGAGAGCGGTATTGACGTCTCCTCAGTCGTCGCCGAGCTTTCAGGCGTTCCGACCTCATTCTCCTTCATCGACGGGGAGACTGACACGGCCGACCTGGCGAAAGTCATATTCCGGATGACCCATTCCGGCGGTGTCTGGTCGGGCACGGTCAATGTCCCGGGGATATTCCATTCCGACGACATCACCCTCCGCACCGGCCCGGGGATACTCCGTCTCGCGCTGACCGCAGAGAAGGACGGGGTTAAGAAAGTGATCCATCCGGCCGTGAACATCCGCAGCGAGATAATCTCCTCTTCGATTATGAAGCAGCTTTCCGGCTCTGACGGCTATTTCTGCTCCAGGGGGAGCGCGACGATCGCCGTTTCCGGCGTTCTCAAGGTCGGGGCGGACAGCTTCGCCACCGTGGAGGGAGGCGACGGGGTCGCGGAATGGTATGACAGTGATGAACCTATAGACGTTGAGATTTGAAAAGGCTTGTTCTCATATCGTTTCTGCGATTGTTTCTGCTTTCGTTTCTGCTGCTCGCCCTTATGTCCTGCGCGGACAAGTCCTGGCGCGGGCTGCCTGACAGCGAGTGGCTTGAATGGAACAGCAGCGTTCCCGTCCCGGTTGTCGTGGGGATAGGCGGCTCCGGCACGGCCGGCGGCAAAAGCTGTGTCCCATCCGACGGCAACGGCTCCGGCGCGTACGACGGCAACGGCTCCGGCACGGCTGACAGCAAGGCTTGCGGCACCAGAGGCTCCGGCGCGGTCGACGCGGAGGATGACCGGCCTTTCGGGGACGTGGACGTCTACGTCTATGCGTTCAGGCAGGATGCCGGGTCTTTCGCCCCGACTGCGGCGTCGAGAGCCTCGGCTGAATCGTCCGCAGCCACATCGGCGGTTTCATCAACCGCCTCCGCGTCGTCATCCTCGGCCGCAGGAGACTGCCTGATTGACGCGTCCATCGACGACAGCGCGGAACGGGGCGGAAGAAAGGCCCGCTACGACGGCTCGGACCCCTATCTCGTCTGGACCGAGTCGGATGCCGAGCTAACCTATCCGACCGGAAAGGTGATTTATGACTTCTACGCCTACTACATAGACGACCTTCTCATCCCGTCCTCCTCCGTGACCCGCACTTCCGACGCGATTTCCTTCCCGCTGACGATTGACGGAAGCACCGACATTATGAGCGGGGCGGCCGCGCTGGACGAAAGCGCCCTCGACGCCTCGCAGTTCAGTGCGGACGAAAGGGGGCTGATTAAGAAATACGCCTTCAGCGCATACACGGCGCGGCGCAACGTCAACCCTATGCTGGAGTTCACCCACCATCTCACGCGTCTCCGTTTCGAGATGTATCCGGCGGCCGACCACAAGGTGACGATAAACTCCATAAGCGTGAAATCCGCGAACTCGGCAGTGTTCACCGTCGTGGCGCGTGACAGGGACAGGATAGGGCTCAAATTTTCGGGCGCGAAGACCCCACTCGCACTCGCCGAGGCTGACGGAACGCCGCTCAAGCAGGACACATACAGCATCGACGGAAGCTGGGATCCGAATATGCCTCTCTACAAGCGCGACAAGGTGCTGGTCGGCGGGACGCTGCTGGTCGCGCCGGACAGCAAATATAAGGTTGCCATAGAGATGACGGAGGAGATTGTTAATTCCGGGAGCGTCCGGAAATACGTCACGAAGGCGGATGTGGACATAACGCTTCCCGATTCAGCGGCAGGCTCATCCGGCGGCTCGACGGCCGATTCCGCGACAGATTCCGAGGCAGGTTCAGAGGGCGGTTCAGCTTCCGGCTCCGACGGGAACCGGCGTTTCGCCGGGAGGCAGTATGTCATAAGGCTGGCTATGTACGGAAAGATGGACGTCCGGCCTTACGTCTCAATCGAGTCCTGGGGCGACGGAGGCGAGATCAAGATTGACACGGATGAAGATGTCGACTGGGAGATTGAAAACGGCGGATGACCGGAGGGGACAACGAACAATACAATATACAATAAACACAACAATTAATCCATATTTTTTACAACATTTAAACACAAATGGTTATGAAAAAACATTTTTTGTTTGCAGCCGTCGCCTTCGCAGCGTTGGCAGGTTGCTCAAAGTCTGTTCAGACTGACTCGGAACAGCCGCTTGTGGATCCGCTTGAGGACGGAACTCCTGTTGCGGTGAGCTTCTCCGCAGCTTCCCCGAAGACTGTTGAAGTGAAGTCCGTAGGCGCGGTCGAGACTGCGTGGAACAAGCAGCAGCTCTACATCTACGGCTTCGAAACCAACGTGACCGATTTCACGACGACTCCGTTCATCAACAATGTCGCAGCCACGGCTCCGGAATCCGGCCTGAAAGGCGCGATTGACGTCATCAATCCTGCCACGGATGAAAGCGGTGCCCCGATCAGCGAGCCGTTCTACTATGTCGCCGGAAAATATTACGATTTCTACGGCTACCACATCGACGACGCCAATACCGCAGATCCGACTGCGACGGCTGACGCGATTACGATTCCGTTCACCATCGACGGTTCGCAGGACATCCTGCTCGCAAAGGCGGATCAGGCGACTGACATCGCCGCAGCGGTAGCGGATGGGAAATGCACGACTTTCCCTGCAAAATACGCCTACAGCGCATACGCAGCACGCCGCGAAGTGCAGCCGACCCTCAAGTTCCAGCATCAGCTCGCACGTTTCACTTTCCACATCGTGGCCGGTTCTCCGGAAGGCGCGGATACTTATGTGGATAAAATAACGGTGAATTCCAAGACCAGCGGTGACCTTGTCGTCGTCGGCGCGAACAGAGGGATAACGAATGTCGCAGAGGAAACCGCCGACCTTGCCCTCAAGGAGTATTCATCAGACGAGGGTGCGACGAAGGACCTCACGGCGGTTAAGCCGGATGCGTATTCCGCCGATGAACCAACATACAAGAAAATCGGCGAGAGCATTATGGTGATTCCTGGCGAGACCCAGTACACTCTCAAGATTTACACGCATATGGACGGTGTCCAGACCCCGATTGACCCGCAGGAGGCCGTCCTCGACATCGCAAAAATAACCTCCACTTTGGCTCCGGCTCAGACGGCGTTTACGGCCGGATATTCCTACAAGGTGAAGATTGTCGTCTACGGACTTGAGAAGGTGGAGATCACCGCTGAACTCGAGGAGTGGAAAGACGGCGGCGAGACCGTAGTCGATCCGGACGACCTTCCTCTTGAATAAGACGGGTTTCCAGGATAATCTGAATGACGCAGTTTATTCTTTTAACGCTTCAAAACTGAAAGATTATGAAGAAGTTCACTTATATTCTTGCACTGGCTCTTGCCGCGGCCGCCTGCGGCAAGGTGGCTCCGGTGACTGAGGAGGCTTGGGTGAATGACGAGACCAGACGCGTCCCTGTGCTTTTCGGAGCCACAGGGACGGCTGTTCCCGCTTCCAAGGCCATCAACTACGGCCTCGTCGAGGGTACGACGATGAAAACGCTTGACGTGGGCGTCATCGGAGTCGCGGAGAAGACCGTCGATTCCGAGACTGTCGTATGGACTCCCGACGATGCTGAGACCGTGCTCATCGACAACAGGAAAGTGACCACAGGCGAGGACGGCTCGATCACGTTCTCTCCTGCAATCTACTATCCGTACAAGCACCAGTACGCCTACACTTTCTACAGCTACTATCCTTACTCCAACGCCGACGGAGCCGCAGCCACGGTGACTGACGGAGCCTACAGCATCAGCTACACCCTCGGCAACACCGACATCCTCTGGGCGAATTCCGTCGCCACGGATTACGATGGGCTGGTGGGCTACAACGCCAGGTACTGCCGTACGGTGAGAAAGGCCGGAGCGGAGAACACCTACTATCCGAAGCTTCAGTACAAGCACCTGCTCACCGCCCTCAAGTTCAAGATTGTGGGCAAGGAGAGCGACATCGCGGCCTACGACGTCAAGGTGACTGGCTTCCACATCACGGACAGCTACTCCGCCGCGACGCTCTGTGTCGCTGACGCAAGCAATGCGGAGAACGCCGGCAAGCTCACCGGAACGACGAAGGGCGAAATCGGCTTCGACTTCACCGACACGGCCGTGACTTATACGGAGCAGGAGCTCTGCACCGTCATCGCGATGCCGGCGGGAAGCTACACCGCCCGGCTCGACCTCACGGTTGACGGAGGACAGGAGATTACGACCGGCCCTCTTACAATCGGCGGGGACAATGCCAGCTACGATGCGGGTTACATCTACACTTTCACCATCAAGATCAACAACCCGGAGGCGGTGACAATCGTCGAGACCAGTGTTGAGGATTGGAAGATTGGTGACAACACCGATTCCGAGAAGGAAATCTGATCAGGTGAAACCGAACGTCTTACGTCATCTTGCTGCATCTCTCGCGCTGCTCGCCGCGCTCTGCGTCGGGCAGCGTGCGGGTGCGCAGCAGGTTGCGATAAAATCGAACGCACTGCGGACCGTGCTTCTCACGCCGGACCTCGGAGTGGAGGTGGTGACGGGGGAGCACAGTTCCGTGTCGTTTGACGTCTTCGGCAACTGGAAGCCTTACGGAGTCGATTCAAAGCTGATCGCGTTCCAGCCGCAGTTCAAGTGGTGGTTCAACGGAAGGCCTCTTGTCCGCGAGTATGTCGGCGTAGCCGCGCTCTTCTCCGTCTATGACATACGCTGGAAGGAGCTGACCTACAACGGAATCGCCGGAGGGGTCGGCTTGACCGGGGGATATGCGCTGCCGCTCGGGGAGCGATGGTGCGCGGAGTTTTCGGGCGGTCTGGGGCTCGTCTGGTTCGGACAGAAGCGCAGGAGCGTCTACGACAACTACTCCGACCTGTCGGGGAGTCCGGACGCCTACAATTCCAGGGGCTACAAGCTGCTGCCGATGAACGTGGGTGTCACATTCGTATACATCATAAAATAAATTTTCACTATGGCCAGAGAGTATGTGGACAGGGCGTTTTGCGCTCTTTTGTTCGTCGTGTTCATTCTTCTTCCGCTCCGTACCGGAGCGCAGGAGATGAAGATCGTCACGGGGCATATACTCGACAAGACCACAGGCAAGCCCATCGACCAGACGCAGGTGTCCGTGCAGGTCTACGGCTTCAACACCGTCGCACAGGCCGAGGACGTGAAGAGACAGATGGACGGTGATGCGAACGCGTTCGTCGTTCCAGATTCTCAGGCGTTCCCGGACGACAACGGCTACTACGAAATCTCCGTGGCTGAGACCGGAGCTCTGATTTTCAAGGCCGAGATGAAGGACGCAGTGCTGGAGAAGGTCAATTTCCGTCTCGAAATCAACGTGAAGATCGAGATGGGAAACTACATCAAGACCAGTACCATCACCGCGACACGCGAGAAGGTCGGAGTGCTCGACCCGCAGGGGGACATCGAGGGCAACTACCTCAAGGCACGCAGCGTCATCAGCCTTCCGGAGCACAACGGCAAGACCAACGCGAGGATGATCGTGCAGCCCGTTCTCATAGACGGAATCACCAAGGACACACTGCGCTACCTCAAGCCTACAGTCGTCGACGGAGTGGAGTACCGTCTGACGCAGCTGCGGAGGATGAACTACGACCCGGACCTCGACCCGCTGAACCGCTGGCTTTCCAGGGACACGCTCAGCGCGGCGGACCAGATCATAAACTGGGCGGACACAATCTATCTCGAAAACCCTATGGGGAACTATCAGGTCAAGGGGGTCATACTCCTCGAAGACTACAACCGGCCCTATTTCAAGAAGGACTATTTCCTCGCGTCCTCAAGGCTCCGGCGGCCGCTGAAGTTCCTGGAATATTCGATGGCCCCGTACTCGCTCGACCCGGACCAGTACCGGGAGAGGGCGAAGCGCGAAAGGCGCAACACCGCCGGCAAGATGTCGCTGAACTTCAAGGTGGGCAAGGCGCAGCTCGCCGATGACGACGCTCTGGGGCGTGCGCAGATCGATTCGGTGAAACAGGTGCTTCTGGGCATCATACACGGCGAGGGCTCCCAGCTGAAGGAGTTCCACATCGTCGGGACGGCGTCTCCGGACGGGCCGTACGCAGGGAACGTGAATCTCGCGAAAAAGAGAATGGAATATGCTCTGGGGCAGATCGTCTCGGTGCTTCCGAAGAAAGTGAGGGACAGGGTGTATATGACGACCAAGGCTTCGGTCGCACCCTGGACAGCAGTGGCTGATCTGCTTGAGGCCGATTCGCTTGTGACCGAAGCAAGGGCGATCCGGGACATCGTGGCGGAGAATTCGAATCCGGACAGGCAGTGGGGGAGGATCAAGGCTCTGCCGTACTACCGCAGCTGCATCGTGAACTATCTCCCGCGCCTGCGCAGCGTCAGCTACAGCTACGACTACGAAATCTTCCGCGAGCTGACCCCGGAGGAGATACTCACCCGCTACCGCACGGACGAGGAGTACCGCAGCGGGCGCAAGAAGTTCGCCCTCTACGAGTACTGGCATCTCTTCCAGATGGTCAAGGACCCGGACGAGCTCGCGAAGCTCTACCGGCGGGCATACGACGAGTCAGTCGAGGCGAACGGAAAGCCGTGGATTCTCGCGGCGAACAATCTGGCTGAGTCCTGCATAGCCAGGGGAATCGCGGACACCACCCTTCTGCGGACTTTCATCGACTGGGAG
Source organism: Candidatus Gastranaerophilales bacterium HUM_1 (assembly GCA_963646585.1). GTDB lineage: Bacteria > Bacteroidota > Bacteroidia > Bacteroidales > UBA932 > Cryptobacteroides. Next base: position 11,863 of record CAVIXF010000023.1, read on the forward strand.
ACTCCGTCGGTGAACTTCAAGCTTATGAGGATGAACGGCAGCGGCTACGACATCGTCAATCCGGAGGCCGTGGTGGCGAACCAGATGATTATGTATGTGATGTCCAACAACTTCCGCAAGGCGGGGCAGCTGACTAACATCCTTCCGGACAACGAGAAGAACCGGCTCGTCAGGGCTTTCGCCCTCTGTCTCGGAGGCTATTACAAGGGCGGCAACACCCCGGAGCAGCGTTCGAGGGCGCGTTCCGTCTTCGACCAGGTTTCAGAAAGCTCTCCGCTCAACAAGGTCGTGCTCTGCCTCGCGATGAACACCAAGGCGTACGACACTATGGCGGAGGAAGCCATCAAGGAGCTTCCGCAGGACGACGCGCTGACATATTACCTCTGGGCGGTGATCTATTGCCGGAAGGCGGCGAGAACCGGCGACTTCGCGGACGATGACGCGGCCTGCGGCAAGCTGCTCCGCAGCTTCAGGAAGGATTCGAAATATATCGACATCGCCCGCGCCGACGGGGACATCGTGGAAACGAATTTGAAGAATGCTATTGAAGAATATGAAAACCCGACTGGCATCTATGACTTCTATTAATAGACTGTCCGGGCTGCTGGCGGCCGCTGCGGCGCTGTTTCTCTTCGCCCCGGCCGCCTCGGGGCAGGAGGCGGTTGACACGACGAGTTTCAACGCGCTGGAGTACAGTATGCAGAAACGCTACCGTCCCGGCGACGCGGAGTTCGTCTCCAATTCGTTCACGGACAACACTTTCATCCGCTTTCAGGCGGGCAGCTGGCGGCTTTTCCGCAACAATGTGACCGGCTACGCCTGGGGGCCGTCGGCGAGCATCTCCTACGGCAAGATGCTCAACCGCTACAACGGGGTCTCCGTCGGGGGGACGGTCGGGGAGCTCGGCCGGAACGCCGACGCGGTGCGCGTGTGGAACATAGGGATTGACGCTTCGCACAGTTTCGATCTGGTCTCCTATTTCTCCGGCTATGACCCTTCCCGGGTGTTCGGAATCTCCACGGTGGAGGGGCTGGAGCTTGGAGCGGTGCACGCCGCAGGTGGTGGTTCGCTTTCCATCAAGCTCCATATCGGGCTTGATTTCAGGGCGGCGATAGCGAGTGACTTCGACATATTCTTCGCCCCATCCCTGGTCTTCGGGAACGACGGAATCGACAGGGCGGAATCGCCGCGCAAGTGCCACGGAGGCTACGCATTCAATTTCGGGCTGCTCACCCATCTGAACCGATACAGAGCAGACGCTCCGGAAAAGGAGAGTTTCTTCGGCTGGCTCGTCAGGGATGCCTTCGTCTCGGCGCAGACCGGCGCGCAGATGCAGATTTCCGACCTCGTCTGGGACACGGCGGGCAGAATCGCCTCTTCGAGGGAGACTTTCGCCCTGTCCTACGGCCGTCTGCTGGCAGGGCCGCTGTCCTGCCGCCTGTCGGCATTCTACGGGCGCGATGTCTGGAAGGAGTATTCGGATGACGTCCGGAAGAGCTGTTTCTACTTCGGACTGAGGGAGGAGCTGATGTTCGACCCGATGTACTGGTACAAGGACGGCAAGGGCGCGTTCTCCCTTCCGTTTCTTCTCGGCCCGGAGGCGGGCCTGCTCGTGAAGCCGGACAACGGCTACACCATAACCCGCCCCTATCTCGGACTCACCGGCGGTTTCCAGTGCCTCTTCAAGTTCGGGCAGCGGTACGGAGTCTTCCTCGAACCGAGGTTCTCGCTCGTGCCGTATTCCTGGAAGACCGTCAGCGGCAGCCTTCTCCTCCAGCGTCACAGCAACTACTACGACACCCTCGTCGCCCTTCAACTGGGGTTCACAGTAAAGTTGTAGACTTCAGAAAGTTGCAGGCTTCAACATTTACGCCCGGATGTTTCTGTCCGGGCGTTTTTTGTCTGCATCAGGGGTCATCAGGCGGAAAGTTTGTTTAAGGGTTGTTCACCACCCAATCACATTCCAACTGAATGGTTCACCCCTGAAATGTTCACCCGGTCAGAATGGTCTGGGGGCTGACTGCCTTAAAATGGTGCAGTGCAAGGCTTGCGACGACGGGCAAACCGCAGCAACCTGATGGTTGTGAGGATTTGACCGAGGAGCATAACGCAGCAATGTGCCGTTTTAAGACAGTCAGCTTCAGCGATCGATAGTATTGAATATGGCTTGCCGCACATCCTCGATAGTTCCGGCTCCGTCAATCTCGGCATATTTCCCCGCATCCTTGTAGAATGAGACGAGCGGCTCGGTCTTCTTGTGGTAGGTCGCGATGCGGTTGGCGATGACCTCGTCACTTGCGTCGTCCTCGCGCCCCTCAATCTTCGCACGGTGTCGTATGCGGTCGAAAATCATCTCGTCCGGAATCATAATCGACACGACCGAGGTCACCTTGTCGCCTTTCTTCGAGAGAATTCTGTCGAGCGAACGGGCCTGCTCAATCGTGCGCGGGTAGCCGTCGAGCAGAAATCCCTCGACCCCCTTGATGCTGTCGAACTCCGACTCTATCATAGCCTCCACGACCTCGTCCGGCACGAGGCATCCCTTCTCGATGAGCTCGTGGGCCTTCTTCCCGAGTTCGGTCCCGGCCGCAATCTCCTTCCTCAGGAGCGCCCCGGTGGAGATGTGGTGAAGATTGTATTTTTCGACCATCGCGCTGGCCTGTGTCCCCTTGCCGGCTCCCGGAGGGCCGAACAGAATATAGTATTTCATAATTCCTGTGATATAAACTTTGGAAGATTGTTCAGTCTTCGAGCACATAGATGTCGCGGAGGTTGCGGGCGAGCTCGTTGTAGTCGAGTCCGAAGCCGAGTATGAACCTGTTCGGAATCTCCCGGCATACATAGTCAATCTTGTCTCCGGTCGTGTAAGCGTCCGGCTTGAAGAGCATAGTGCAGACCCTGACCTCGGCCGCCCCGTCCTCCAGAAGAATCTTCTTCATCTTCTGAATCGTCAGGCCCGTGTCTATTATGTCC
>CAVIXF010000024.1:0-7868 GCA_963646585.1 Candidatus Gastranaerophilales bacterium HUM_1
CGCCGACCTTATGTCGTCAGTCGCGAGCGCGATTTCTATCCCCTTGTTTTTCAGTTCGGTCTCGACAAAATGACCCATCTTGCCATATCCGCTTATAACTGCCTTTATCATAATTTAAGTTTCCCAAGTATTCTGACTTATTTAATGCCCGTGGCTTATCTCTTTTTTCAATCTTTTAAAAAGCCCGAGCACTTTTTTCAACTGTCCCGAAAAGGAATGCGTGAACATCCCTGACCGTCCGCTCAAGCTCCCCGGCCGCGACGATGTAGCATATCACCGTATCCGACAGCAGCTTCCCTGAATTGTCCTTCAGCTGCGGCACCGCCTTTTCGAGCTCGGCGGCGACCGGAAGCAGCCCTCTGCCTATGACGGCGAGCTGCCCGAAGCCCGTCTTCAGCACGACGTCGGTCTTCGCCGCCGCGAGCCGTATGAAACTCCCGATGTCGTTCGAGAAGTCGATGGATGTCAGCATCCGCCCTTCGGATTCCGTGAATATGTCGGGAGAAATCTTCGCTTCCGAGAGGCAGCCCCGGACGTCTTCGGCCGCCTGCGCCGGGAAGCAGACCAGATAGACGCTGCGCTTGAACGCGATTCCGCGAGGCCCTTCGCTGTCTTCGGCCGGAACGACTGCCGTCCCTTCGTCAAGCGGGGAGTGCGAGTTCAGCACAAGAACCGGAATGCGCCGCGCCACGGCCGGGGCTATCGTCTTGGGATGCAGCACCTTGGCTCCGAAACGCGCCATCAGGGCGGCCTCCTCGTAGGATATCCTCGGAATGCGCAGTGTGTCGCCGCAGACCCTCGGGTCGGTCGTCCTGATTCCGTCCACGTCCGTCCATATCTCGATTCTCGACACCCCGAGAGCCGAGCCGATTATGGATGCGGAATAGTCCGAGCCTCCGCGTCCGAGCACCGTGGCCGCCCCCTGCCTGTTCGCCGCTATGAACCCCTGGGTGATGACCGCCGCGTTGGGCTTCCCGTCCGCCGATTTCCCGTCGGAGCTGAACGCCGTCCCCCTCCGGAAGCATCCGTTCACCGTCTCCGGGACTTTCTCGCCGATGACGTCGAACTGCGGCTCACCGCAGAGGTGGTCGGAGTCCGTCACGATCATCGTCCTTGCGTCGGCGAATCCGGTGCGTATCCCTTTCGAGTTGAGCGCGTAACAGATTATGGTCGAGGAGAGTATCTCGCCAGTCGAGATGACCGTCGCCTTGATCCTGTCCGGGATGTCCCCGAGGGCGAGCACGGACTCCGCGACGGTCGCGAGCGTGTCGCAGATTTCATCGACTCTGGCTGACGCCTTCACGCAGGCCTCCGGGTCTCCGGAGAGCAGCGAACGCGTGAGGTCAAGATGGCGCGTGCGGAGTTCGCGGAGCAGGGCGGACAGCTCCATCTCGTTCCCGGCTGCGGCCGTGTCGGCGATTCTGTAGAGCAGGTCGGTCACTTTCGACAGGGCGGACACGCACACGACCGGCTGTTCGTCCAGCCTCGACGCGATGATTTCCATCGTGCCCGAGACCGCTTCGAAATTCCCGACCGACGTCCCTCCGAATTTTAAAACTATCATAACTGAGAATTTTTGCCGGCGGCCTGTTCGTACATCCTCACATACTGCGCGGCGGCTTTCACGAGGTCGCCGACCCTGACATATTCCCCGTCGGTGTGGGCCACCAGAATCGAGCCAGGGCCGCAGAGGCATCTGTGGGCGAAACCCTTCAGCTGCGGCGCGTCGCTTCCGAAGGCCGCGGTCGTCGTCCCGAACCCGTCGAAGACGGTGTAGGTCATAGGTGTGTCACCGCCGAACTCCTTGACTGTCATAGCCTTCTGCCACGCGGCCACTCCTCGTGCGCTCTGCCCGCCCGGTTCATTCTCCACATCCGTCCCTTCCCTCCGGCCGGAACCGTCCTGGCCTGTCCTGTCCCTGCCGGCCGCCGCGCCGGCCTCCGAGGCGGCTTTCCCGAAACGGAGCTTCGCGCCTTCCCCGGCGATGTTCCTCATCAGATTCGTCACAATCCCGTCCGAGGTGAACGTGGTGCGGAAATATATCCTGAAGCTCAGATTCCTGCTCAATATGTTCTGCGGGTTCGCGCTCGACAGCTGGCCAATGTTCCAGCTCGTCTTTCCGAGCACCGGGTCTTCGGGGAACTCGACGCTTCGGAGCGCATTCGCGAAGTCTACGAACATATCCACGGCGGACACCCCGTGCTCCGGATAGCCCGAATGGCAGCTCGTCCCGGTGAATGTCACCTCGAACGATTTCGTGCCCTTGCAGGCGGAGACCATCAGATTGTCAGTCGGCTCTCCCACAATCACATAGTCAGCCTTCAGGCCGATGTCCCCGACAATCCTGTCGAACGACTTCGCCCCGAACGACCCGGCCTCCTCGCCGGCGAGCAGCAGCAGGGCGAAGTCAGTATGCCCCCGTCTCTCCAGTTCAAGGCAGGCGTTGTACATCGAGATGATCTGCCCCTTGGCATCGCAGGAGCCGCGCCCCCTCACGACCACCTCCTCGCCTCCGTCCTCATCCTTGGCGCACTCCACCGCCGGCGGGAAGTATGGCGGGACGGTGTCCAGATGTGTGCAGAACACGACTTTCGGGCATCCCCAGGAAAACAGCAGGTTCTCCGTCCCGTCGCCGTCGGGGTTCTCCTCGGTACAGCGCACAGGAAACCGTTCGACGCGGTTTTTCCCCGTCAGAAACCGTTCCGCCAGAAAGTCCGACAGCCTCTTCTCCCTCGAAGAGGAGGAGTCGATTGACAGCATCTCCAGAAAAAGATCGAAATTTTCCATATTCTGAATTTATGATTTCGGGCCACTTTCATATTCCGGATCTTGGACCCGCCGCATTCTTTCTTAAGAAAGCCGGACGCGAAGTTAGTGAATAATCTCTGATATATCTCCGATTTATCGCTATCTTTGCAATTCTGCGGAATCGGGAAGCCCTCCGGCGAAATCCGGAACATCTCCGGGGAAAAGGCCGGGAGTCATATTTTCGACCGTTCTGAAAAATCGTAATTAAAAGAAAAACAATTGTTTATGGGCAAAGTGATATTGACTGGCGACCGTCCGACCGGGCGGCTCCATATCGGGCATTATGTCGGTTCCCTCCGGCGCAGGGTCGAACTTCAGAATCAGGGCGGATACGACGATATGTTCGTGTTCATCGCTGACGCACAGGCTCTCACGGACAACGCCGACAATCCGGAGAAAGTCCGGAGCAACATCATAGAAGTGGCTCTGGACTATCTTTCCGTCGGCCTCGACCCGGAGAAGGTCACGATTTTCATCCAGTCGCTCATCCCCGAACTCTGCGAGCTCACCTTCTATTATATGAACCTCGTGACGATAGCGCGTCTTCAGCGGAATCCGACCGTGAAGAGCGAGATCGAGATGAGGAAATTCGAGGGCGGGAGCATCCCGGCGGGGTTCTTCACCTATCCGGTGAGCCAGACCGCCGACATCACCGCCTTCAAGGCCACGCTCGTGCCGGCCGGCGAGGACCAGGAGCCGATGCTGGAGCAGGCCCGCGAGATTGTCCGCAAGTTCAACGGGACTTACGGCCGCGACGTGCTCGTGGAGCCGGAGATTCTCCTTCCGGACAACGCCGCCTGCCTCCGTCTTCCGGGAACTGACGGCCGCGCCAAGATGAGCAAGTCGCTGGGCAACTGCATCTACCTTTCCGATTCGGCCGACGAAGTGTGGAAGAAGGTCAAGGGTATGTTCACCGATCCGCAGCATCTCCGCGTCGAAGACCCGGGCAAAGTCGAGGACAATCCGGTCTTCACCTACCTCGACGCATTCTGCCGCCCGGAGCATTTCGGACGCTATCTTCCTGAATATGAGAATCTCGACGCACTGAAAGACCACTACCGCAGGGGAGGACTCGGGGATATGAAGGTGAAGAAGTTCCTCGGGGCCGTTCTTGAGGAGGAACTCGCCCCGATCCGCGCCCGCCGCGCCGAACTCGAACGCGACATCCCCTCAATCTACGAAATGCTGCGCAAGGGTACGGAAAAGGCCCGCGCAGTGGCGGCGCAGACCCTGTACGAAGTGCGTGACGCGATGCGCATCAACTATTTCGACGGCTCGGACAAATTGTGCTGAAACAGGGCCGAAGCCCCTGGGATGTCATAAATCCCACCCCTCCCGCATCCGAAAAGACTGCATAACAAGATTTATTTTTGGCGGAAACTGGGCAAAAACACCCCGTTTCCGCCAAAAATAATTTCAAGACAGCTGACTATAACAACGAAGTCAGAGTCAGTATGTCGTTGATATTCTCTTTCGTATAGTCGTTCTCCACCACGCCTGATGTCGTTATGAAGACGATGAAGATGCTCCTGTCCTTGTAGAGGTTTCTCAATGTCTCTTTCCTGTCGGCGAGTTTAGCCTTGTCGGATGTCGTCAGAGAATATTTCCCTTCGGACCATTTCATTTCGCACAGGGAGACCGACTTGTCCTGACGCTCAATTACCATATCGAGCTGCATCCTGCCGTCGTAGAACGGATATGTCCGGCAAATCACCGACCCTATGCCGAGTGCGGCCCTTATCCGGCTCATCTGGGAGAAGCACAGCCGCTCGAAGGCCAATCCTGTCCAGGTGCTGTATGTGTGGGTTCCGACCATTCCTGACCAGCTGAAGTTGTCCAGTTTTGATTTCGTCCTTACAAATTGAAAGTAAAACAGAGTGAAGAAATCCACCAGCTGGTATATGTTCCGGGAGCTTCCCAGTGAAGTGTACTTGCGGATGAAGCCGCAGTGTTCAAGCTCGTCAAGCTTTCTTGTCAGGCTGCCTCCGTCCTTGTATTTCAGACCCTCTTTGATCTCTGTTCTTGAATACCCGGATTTCTTTCTGGCGAGAAGCTCCACAATCTTTATGTGCTCGGCGGATTTCCTGAACAGCGAGTCATAAAGATTGCGGAATTCGTCGTCGAGCTTTGCGTTTTCCTTGAAGAACAGCTCGTCAATATTCTGATGGAGGCTTCTGTTCTTGTCGAGGAGAGCCAGATAATATGGAACTCCGCCCAGAATCATATATGTTTCGGCGATTGCCTTGATGTTCCAGGATATTCCTTTTGATTTCAGGAAATCCCGGGTCTCGGACAGGCTGAACGGCATCAGACTGATTTTTGAGGTGATCCTGTTGTGCAGCCCGCCTCGGTTTTTGATGATGTTTCTCACCATCCAGGAAGCGGCGGAACCGCATACTATGAGCATTATTTCGGAACGCCCCGAGGCCCAGCTGTTCCAGAAACGGTCAAGGGCGGGGATGAATTTTGATTTCTGCGTGTCCAGCCAGGGCAGTTCGTCAATGAATACGATCTTCCGCCTGCTTCTGTCACGCTCAATTACATCTTTCAGCAAGTCGAACGCCTCAAACCAGTCCGAAGGGCGTCCGGAGTCTTTCGGAAGTCCATATTGGATGAGGCTTTCGTGAAAATTCCGCAACTGGTCTTTCAGCCCGCACCGTGCAAGTCCGGATGTGTAGAAAGTGAACTTGTTCCTGAAGAATTCTTTGACCAGAAAAGTCTTCCCGACCCGCCGTCGTCCATAGATGGCGACAAATTCCGGGCTTCCGCTCTCGTAAAGCCTCCTCAGTTCCCGACATTCCTCTTCGCGTCCGATAAGTCTCATATATGATTTATTTTTGGCGCAAATATAGTGTTTTTGCCACGTTTCCGCCAAAAATAATTTGGGGTTATGCCATTGAATGGCTGTCTGGGGATGATTATTCATCATCCATACACCTCCCGCGCACTTCTTCTTTCAAAGTCGAGTCTGTCTCAGAAATTCAACACAATAAACTTCCGGAGTCATTGAAATTGAAAAAAGTGTTATATTTGCGCGTCGTCTTCGGATGACGGTACATACAGAAAGCGTTCAGCTTGTCCCAATTTGATGAATCTGGACAATTCATAGTGGATTTGGGAAGAGTGCAGGCGCTTGCACTGGCTATATGTCGGGCGTATGCCCACACTATAGCGGAAAGTGTGAGCATATCCCCATTCTTATTCAATCCACGGCAGTCCAGAGCCAAATCAAATGGATAAGTTTAGAGGAGGCCCACGCTTTCTTTTATTGTTGTTATTGCTCCTCGGGCTTCAGGAGAATGATAATCATAATGGAAAGCGTCGACCGCAAGCATTTTGTTGCCCTTGCAAAAGGACTGGCATATTATGTCCTGGCAACATTATCTGAACTTGATGATAAGGATTGCATTGATCCCGAATATCTTACCAAAATCGTAATTGACCGGTTAGGAAACATTGACTATGACTGGCAATCAATAAAGAAATGGCTCGCCTCCGAGTCTTTACATTCGGCTGTTCTTGAAATCTTTACGGACAATCTTAAAGGTTGAGGACAGCTATGTACAAAAGATTGTTCTGCATACTCCTCATAGTCCATATCGGCTGCTGCAATTTATGTGGCGCGCAGGATTCTCAGACCGGTAATGCCGCCGGTGACTATTTGAATGTCTATCAAAAATATTTGAGCAGGCTTAAGAACACCAGATGCAGTATGTACCCGTCTTGTTCCAATTATGCCAAGATGGTTTTTCAGGATTATTCTTTCCCCGTCGCAATGGTGCTCACTGCCGACAGATTGACAAGATGCAGTCACGATTTGGATGTTTATCAGACCACTTTCATCAGTGGATTTCCCGCAGCTGTTGACTTCCCGTCAGGGAGATTGGTGCCGAAGGGCGTAATCACTGATTATACTAAACCGCAAGTGTCTGTCGGCAACCGCTTTGCGGGAGATTCTCTTGCATCGTCACTGGATTTCATCACCTGCCTTATCAACGGGAAGAATTATCACGGCGCCTTGTATGAGATTGACAGGCAACTGTTTAAAGCCGCCGGTTCGGCCAATGTCGGTCTATACGCTTATAAGTTGAAGTGTTATGAAGGCCTGGGCTGCTATCGGGATGGCATTCTCGCATTCGAGCGGTCTTTTCCGGCATCTGCAATAAACGATTATGCCACACTGTTCAATGTCGCACATCTGTATGATTTGATCGGAGATGCTGACACTTCAATAACATACTACGAAAAAGCCTCGCGGCTGTATTCTCCGGATCAGCCCTGCTCTCATCCTTTCAGTGAACTCGGGAAAGCGTATGCGAGGCGGAAACAGTACGACAACGCAAGACTGTCATTTCAAAACAAAATGGCGGTGGATGGGAATCGTGACGCATACAACGCCAGCATAAGCATCATTCAAGAACTGGAAGCGTTCAACGCCAAGAAAAAGGGCATTGCTATGGCCTTGAGCATTATTCCGGGCGGAGGATATTTCTATACGAAGCAGCCAAAGAGCGCGTTTACTGCATTGATACTTAACGGAGTGCTGGGTTATGCGTCATACACGTCCTTCCAATCCCGGAATTATGGCGTCGGGGTTATTTTAGGCGTGTTGGGGCTGTCTTTTTATATCGGGAATATCGTAGGCTCCGGGAACAGCGCGATAAAGTATAATGAGAGCGTTGAACGGCGGGCCCTGGAGAGATTACAGGTTATTAACCCTTTTATAAATTAATTACTTATGTTCAAATTCATTTCATCAAAGACCCTTGCGGTCGTTCTCACGCTCGTGGTTTCGGGCGTTTCGCATCTGCCGGCTTTCGCACAGAAGCAGGTGGTGACATTAAAATCCGGGACTCCGGTTGTCCTCACAACATCAACCAGCCTCACATCGAAAAACGTGGTTGCCGGAAGCGTCGTGGATTTCAAGGTGGTGTCCGATGTAATCGCCGATGGTAAGGTGGTTATTCCTGCCGGAACCATTGCAAAAGGGCAGGTTTCACACGTAAGCAAAGCCTCCGCCCTTGGTAAAGGAGGCGATTTGAGCATCGCCGTCAACGCGG
>CAVIXF010000024.1:7878-14814 GCA_963646585.1 Candidatus Gastranaerophilales bacterium HUM_1
GGACATCGGTCCCTCTTTCCGGCGGGCAGATTTCCAATAGCGGAAACGACAAGGTCGGCCTTGCCATCGTTTGCGGGATATGTACGCTTTTCGGGTTTCTTATTCACGGCAGCCAGGCGGAGATTCCTGCCGGAGCACAAGTGCAGGCCGTTGTGATGAGCAATACGAATGTCGCGCTTTAATTCTTTGTATAAATGATGATGCGGCGAGGCGATATGCTTCGCCGCATCTTGTCTGATTGAAACGGTGGCCGCCAGAATCGTTTATCTGAAATTATCGCTGTTCCTGTTTCTTGTTTTGTCGTGCAGCCATTCGTCTGCGCAGATGAAATATTTGTCCATACGAGGATACCGAATCGACAATATCTCTCCGGTCAATTTGTCGGTCTGTTCTGTTTCCGCCCATATCCGAATCCGGAACGACACGACATCCCTTGCGTTCAGCTGCATCAGCGGCCGAATTTACCGGAAAAATGAACTGTTCGCAGAGTGGAGTGTCAGTGACATTTATCTCGACAGCGGAGATAACGACATTTACGTCAAAGGGATATTTATCAAAAGCCCGAATGTTTCAGCATTGGCTGTGATCGGGACTGTAGTCAAGACAGTCTCACGCCCGGAACTTTCTCCCTTGTGGGCGGAAGTGGACTTGTCGGTCAGTTATCCGTCAGGCGACAGGAAGCGGGTGACTCGAAAGAAAGTTCCGTTGAGCGGGTTGTTGGGTGCTGCGTCCGGCGGATAAAAGAACCCGCATTCAGCGTCCGCATAGCGTTGAGCACGGCGAGGACGGTCACTCCGACGTCGGCGAAGACCGCCATCCACATCGTGGCGAGGCCGAAGCCGGCGAGGACGAGCACCGCCACCTTGACTGAAATCGCGAACCAGACATTCTCGTCGGCTATTTTCAGCGTGCGGCGGGCGATGCTGACTGCGGCGGCGACCTTGGACGGCCTGTCATCCATCAGAACCACGTCCGCGGCCTCTATCGCGGCGTCCGAGCCGAGACCTCCCATCGCTATTCCGACATCCGCACGGGCGAGCACCGGAGCGTCGTTGATTCCGTCGCCCACGAACGCGAGCGTCGTCCCGGCCGGCTTCCCGGCGAGGAGATCCTCCACGGCCGCGACCTTGTCGGCAGGCAGCAGCCCCGCCCGGTACTCGTCGAGTCCGAGCTGCTCGGCCACGTCCCGTCCCACCTCCTCGCGGTCGCCTGTGAGCATCACGGTTCTGGCCACCCCGAGCGACTTCAGCCCCGCAATCGCGGCGGCGGAGTCCTCCTTCACATTGTCCGAAATCACTATGTGCCCGGCATAGACCCCGTTCACCGCGATATGGATTATCGTCCCCGCCTTGTGGCAGGGATGCCATTTCGCGCCGACGGAGTCCATCATCTTCGTGTTTCCGACGCAGACCGTGTCCCCGTTCACCTTGGCGCGGATGCCCTGTCCGGAAATCTCCTCCACATCCTCCACCGAGCAGCCGTCATTCTCGCCAGGATAGGCGTTCCTGAGCGAGACGGCGATCGGATGGGTCGAGTAACGCTCCACGTGCGCCGCGAGGTGCAGGAGCTGCGTCTCGCTGAAATCGTCCGGATGCACGGCGTTCACCTCGAACTGCCCCTTGGTGAGAGTCCCGGTCTTGTCGAAGACTACCGTGCCGAGTCTGGCGAGAGTGTCCATATAGTTCGCCCCCTTTACGAGTATGCCCCGTTTCGATGCGCCGCCGATGCCTCCGAAGAAGGTCAGCGGAACCGAAATCACGAGGGCGCAGGGGCAGGAGACCACAAGGAAGGTCAGTGCGCGCTGCAGCCAGACTGGGAAACTGCCGGAGAAGTCTCCGGAGATGAGCGGCGGAAGGAATGCGAGGACAAGCGCGAGCGTCACCACGATCGGGGTATATACTCTCGCGAACTTCGCGATGAAAGTCTCGCTTCTGGACTTGTTCTCGCCGGCATTCTCCACAAGGTCGATGATTTTCGACGCGGTGGACTCTCCGAAAGATTTGCCGACCTTCACCCTCAGCAGTCCGGAGATGTTCACGCAGCCGGAGACCACGGAGTCTCCAGTGGTTACATCCCTCGGAAGGCTTTCTCCCGTGAGCGCAACGGTGTTGAGGCTTGAACTGCCCTCAAGAACCGTCCCGTCGAGAGGAATCTTCTCTCCCGGCTTCACGACGATCGTCTCTCCGACGGCGACGGTGTCGGGAGCCACGACGCTGACTTCCCCGCCGCGCTCCACGTTCGCCGTGTCCGGACGGATGTCCATAAGATGCGAAATCGACTCACGGCTGCGCCCCTCCGCATAGTCCTCGAAGAGTTCGCCCACCTGGAAGAACAGCATCACGAACACGGCCTCGGGGAACTGAGTCTCCGCTCCCGGAAGAAATCCGATGCAGAGAGCTCCGACGGTGGCGATGCACATCAGAAAGTCCTCGTTGAACAGTTCTCCGTGGAAGAGCCCCTCCGCAGCCTCGGCGATAACGTCATATCCGACAAGGAGATATGGTGCGAGATAGATGAGCAGCAGCTGCCACACGGGCAGATCCAGCGTCTTTTCCGTCGCGAACGCCCCCGCGAGCAGCACTGCCGCCGCTATGATTCTCCAAAGTTTTTTACGGTCCATTATTTCACGCTGAAGCGGTAGATGCAGGTCTGGGTGTAGGTCTGGCCAGGCTCAAGCAGGGTCGAAGGGAAGTTCGGGTGGTGAGGGGAGTCCGGCCAGTGCTGGGTCTCCAGCGCGAGGGATTCGCGGTAGCGCAGCGGCTTGCCGTATTTTCCGAATGTCGTGCCGTCGAAGAAGTTGCCGCTGTAGAACTGAAGCCCCGGCTGGTCGGAGAAGACTTCGAGGAAACGTCCGCTCTTCGGTTCATAGACGGAGGCGTTGAACTCCACATCTTTGACCGTCTTCCGGTCTATGCAGAAGTTGTGGTCGTATCCGGCCCCGTTGGCGAGCTGTCCGTCCTTCTGCCCGATGCGCTCTCCGATGGTGTGCGCCGTCCTGAAGTCGAAAGGGGTGCCCTCCACCGGCGCGATGTCCCCGTAAGGAATCGAATATTCGTCGATTGGGATGTACGCCGATGCCTTGATAATCATCTCGTTGTCGAGAATCGTCCCGTTGCCCTCGCCCTTGAGGTTGAAGAACGGATGGTGAGAGATGTTGAAATATGTCGCCTTGTCCGTCGTCGCCGTGTAGTTTATTATGAACCGGCTGTCGCTGTCAAGAAGGTAGCCCAGGCGTATGTCGATGTTCCCGGGGAATCCGTCAAGTCCGTCAGGATGAAGCAGATGCAGCACGATGCTCGAATCCGTCACCTCCTGCACGTCCCACACGAGCATATCCACGCCCTTCAGACCTCCGTGGAGCGTCTGCCCGTTGTTGTTCAGCGGGAAGTTGTAGACATTGTCCCCGATCGTGAACGTGCCTCCTGCGATTCTGTTGGCATAAGTCCCCACGACCGCCCCGAGAAACCTCTCCCCCGGATTGTGTACATAGTTCTCGATGTTGTCATATCCCAGAACCACATCCTCATACGAACCGTTCTTGTCCGGAGTCCAGAGACTTACGACCCTCGCGCCGAAGTTCGTCACCTGCATCGTGACGTCGCCCCCCTTGAGCGTGTAGAGCGAAACCGGCTTTCCGTCGATTTCAGTGTTGAAATTCTCCACAGGAATCAGTTCCACCTGCTGTCTGTTGCAGCAGGACGCGAGTGAAAGCGCAGCCGCCGCGAAAATCAGAATCTTTTTCATATATGTTAATTCAAGTTTCGTATGTATCCGAATATTTGTGAGTTTGAGCTTCTTTCCAAGTGTTTTTCGCGCCTTACTTTCCGAATGTCCCCGAAAGGATGGAGCTCAGCCTGAAATGCCACAGCACGACCCCAGCCGACACGGATATGTTCAGCGAATGCTTCATCCCGAACTGCGGAATCTCAAGCGAGAAATCCGACTCGTCGACGGTCTTCTGGCTCACTCCGTCCACTTCGTTTCCGAACACGAGCGCATATTTCACTGGATGCCCCACTCCCCGGAATATCTTCGCATCCGTCTCTTCGTCAATATGATATATCCCCGTCTCTTCGGGAATATATGGCCGGAATCTGTCGAGTTTCACGGAGTTCACCGTCTGTTCGACGCTCACTATGACATATCCCCCGCTCCGAAGTCTTCTGACGGTTTCGACCGTGTCCCCCGAATGCTCCCAGGGCACGCTGTCCTCCGCTCCGAGCGCCGACTTGTGGATCTCGGCCGAGGGCGGAGTCGGGCATATCCCGCAGAGGAAAATCCTGTCAGCCTTGAACGCGTCGGCAGTTCTGAACACCGAACCGACATTGTGGGCGCTGCGGATGTTGTCCAGCACCACGACGATTCCGGAGTCGGGCATCTCGCGGTACTCCTCGGCCGAAATCCTTCCCAGTTCGATGTTGAGCAGCTTCCGGTCTTTCGAATTCATATTTCCGATATTTTCATTTGCCGATATTCCCATAATCCAACGCAAATGTACACAAAAAAGACTAATTTTGCAGGACGGAATCTTGTCCGGCGCTGTCGTCGGGCGGAAATGTTGTCAGATTATGAAGCGGGACATATCAATTTTTGACCTTCTCAAGAAGGAGGAGGAGAGACAGACAAACGGCCTGGAACTAATAGCCTCTGAAAACTATGTCAGCAGGCAGGTGCTCGACGCGCTCGGCTCCGTCTGCACGAACAAATACGCCGAGGGCTATCCCAACGCCCGCTACTACGGCGGATGCGAAGTGATCGACGCCATCGAACAGCTCGCGATAGACCGCCTGTGTCAGATTTACGGCGCGGAATACGCCAATGTCCAGCCGCATTCGGGCGCACAGGCGAATATGGCGGTATTTATGTCCTGCCTCAAGCCGGGTGACACATTTATGGGGCTTGACCTCTCCCACGGAGGCCACCTCACTCACGGCTCTCCGGTGAATATGTCCGGCATACTCTACCACGCGGTCTCCTACGGCCTTGACGAGCGCACGGGGATGATCGACTACGACGCGATGGAGGCGAAGGCTCTCGAAACCCGTCCGAAACTCATAGTCGGCGGCGCATCGGCCTATTCCAGAGAATGGAACTACGCGAGGATGAGGGAGATAGCTGACAAGGTGGGGGCCATCCTGATGATTGATATGGCGCACACCGCCGGCATCATCGCCGCCGGCCTGCTCAGCAATCCGGTGAAATACGCCCACATCGTGACGTCCACGACGCACAAGACTCTTCGCGGCCCGCGAGGGGGAGTGATTCTCGTCGGCAAGGATTTCGACGACCCGTTCGGGCGCAGGACCTCGAAAGGCGAGGCGAAGAAGATGTCACAGATAATAAACTCCACGGTGTTCCCGGGTGTGCAGGGCGGCCCGCTCGAACACTGCATCGCCGCCAAGGCCGTCGCCTTTTTCGAGGCTATGCAGCCGGAGTTTGTCGATTATCAGAAGCAGGTGCTCGCCAACGCCTCCGCGATGTGCGACGCTTTCATCTGCCGTGGTTACAAAGTGGTTTCCGGAGGCACTGACAACCACTTGATGCTCATAGATTTGAGAACAAAGTTCCCGGAACTTACCGGCAAGATGGCGGAAAAGGAGCTGGGCAAGGCGGACATCACCGTGAACAAGAATATGGTGCCGTTCGACAGCCGCACCCCGTTCTCCACTTCCGGGCTGCGTCTCGGCACTCCCGCCGTCACTTCGCGGGGATTCGTCGAGAAGGATATGGAATGGATGGTGGAGCTCATCGACGCCGTGCTTGACAATGCCGCCCGGCATCTCGACCTTGTTTCCGGCAAGAGCGACGCCGGCCGCTCTGACTATGAGGGCTTGCTCTCGGCCGCCCGCGACAGGGTGCATAAGGTTACGCTCGGGATGCCCCTGAACCGCTGGTAGCGGGCCGGATTAAAAGGCGCATTGCTGCGTTACGCTCCTTGATAAAATCCTCACAACCAAAAGGTTGCTCCGGTTGAAAAGTCTCGCTACCAGTTGTTGCGGTGGATGTTGGCCGGATTCCATTTATCTTTCGGCTCCGGGGATTCCGCCGGATGACCTACCGGGATTACGCAGAGCGTGCGGATGTTCGACGGAAGTCCGACGGCCTCGCGGACGAGATTCTCCCGCTCATCTTCGTAGGCGGCTGTCCATACGGCTCCAAGCCCCAGTGCGTTGGCCGCGAGCAGGAGATTTTCGGCGGCTGCGGAGCAGTCGTGGACCCAGAATCTCTCGCTGACGGTGACGTCGCCGCAGACCACGAACGCGACAGGAGCCGTGTCGAGCCTTGCGTAAGGCATCTTCTTCGCCATAGAGGCGAGTTTCTCCCTGTCCGTGATCACCACGAACCTCCACGGCTGCCTGTTCAGCGCACTCGGCGCGGACATAGCGGCCTTGAGCAGAGTTTCAATCTGTTCCTCTGAAACCGGCTCCGGCGTGAACTGGCGGATGGCGGTGCGTGTGGCGATGTTGTCAAGAACGGCTTCAGCGTTCTTCTTTTCCGAATTGTTGCAGCAGGATGTCATAGCGATGAATGTTGCGCCCGCAAGAGCGAGCAGTTTTACAAATCGTTTCATTACAAGTCTTTCGTTAATGTAAGGACTCAGAATATGACGGTTCGGGTTCAATACATATATATAATAAGTTCAATACACGTATATATAATAAGGTATGGATATGAATCCGGACCGGTCCGGAGCAAGCAAAAATTATGCGTATCCGGCATCCGGAGAACTTCGCCCCGGCTTCTCCGGGCACATAGTGACAAATTGTCAGTCAAATCCCGCTGGCATTTCGTTTGTCCTTTCCCCGGCGGCCTCGGAGACGGGGCGGCATCAAGTATAACGATAAAATATTATAATTATGATCAAACCATTGGCAGACAGAGTGGTCGTCGAACCGAAAGAGGCCGAGACCAAGACAGCTTCAGGACTCTATATTC
>CAVIXF010000025.1:0-14683 GCA_963646585.1 Candidatus Gastranaerophilales bacterium HUM_1
CAATCTTCGGGCGATATTCTATGAGTTATTTGTACAATTTGTTGTAAAACTCACGTAACCTTGCCGCGTGATTTCAAAATCCGGGGTTTATGTCGTTCCTATAAACTGCCTCAAACCGTGAATTTGGTGATTGTTTCACGGCCACAATCCTCACGCCTCCGGCCCGATCTTCCCGCCGGAATCGCGCCACTGCTTCGGGGAGCAGCCGACCACCTTCTGGAACTGGCGGTGGAAATTCGAGCGGTCGCTGAAGCCGCACCTCTCCCCTATCGCATTGACTGATATGTCCTTGTTGGCGAGAAGCATCACCTTCGCGTCCCCGATGCGCAGGTTCGTCCGCCAGGTGCGGAAATCCTGCCCCCTGTCGGCGAAATAGGTCTGGAGCAGCTCCTTCGATGTATGGAGTTCCGCCGCGATCTCGTCGCGGGTCTTGTCGAACTCGCGGTACTTGCCCGCCTCAACCCAGCGTTCAATGGCCCGGTCGAGGCTCTGCAGATCCTTGTCCGTATATATCAGCTCCCTGCCCCCGGCGACACCCGTCTTCCTCCGCTCCCCCGCCTTCTTTTTCTTCGCCGCCGGCAGAGCCCCGCCGGAGAGCGCCTTGTAGGCGAAAGCGTCCAGAAGCAGCTTGTGCGAACCGAGGAAAGAGATGAAATTGACGGCGAAATAGAGCATAAACAGCGCATAGAAAAGCACATAGACCTTCATCATAGTCCTCGGCAGCAGCATATACACAAGCACGAACATCTGCGTCAGCATCATAATTATGTAGCAGAATCTTATCCACTTTATCTTGTGCTCCTCGTCCTCGTCGTAATATATCTCCAGATTGTGCAGGGCACGGGTGTAGCTGTTGTTGAAGGCGATTATATGGACGATGCACTGAATCACGAAGAGGACGATGCTGCTGACGTACGCCGTCACCCTCACCCATTTCACGGGGTAGTCGTAGTAATAGACGAGAGCCACCGACCACAGCGCGACGACGATGATGTTGAGCCAGTACTTGTCGTTCCCGGAAGGGTTCTGCTCCATCAGGTTCAGCAGTGAAAAAGAGAGTATGACCGACGAGAGGGCCGTCACCACGAACATCATCATAGCCGGATAGAAATCGTTCCATTCGTAGCCGATCCGGATCATAGTGTATATGAATATGGCTCCGGCAAGCGCGAAACAGCCCGCTATCGTGTTCTTGGTGTGCCCCAGACGGCGCGTGTACGGCGACGACGGGACCTTTATGAAAAACAGCAGCAGGGCAAGGGTGAACGCCACCACCGCAGTGATGAAAAAGGATGTCTGAATGTCCATTCGTAATATGTGTGCAAATCCTCGTGCGAATCCCGGCGCACTGCAAATCCCGTCCCGTTCAGGGACAACCGTGCAAAAATACGGAAAATTTCGCTATTTTTGCAGGTTCGGGCGACATAACGGCAGGAAACCTGTCAATATCTGTCTTTCTGGTCTATATGTCCCCATCCGGAAAATTAAAAATACAGAAATATGTTCGAAAATTTGTCAGACAAGCTTGAGAGGTCGTTCAAAATTCTCAAGGGAGAGGGGAAGATAACGGAAATCAACATCGCGGAGGCTCTGAAGGAGATCCGCAGAGCCCTGCTCGACGCGGACGTGAGCTACAGGACAGCCAAGGAGTTCTGCGACAACGTGAAAGCCAAGGCGATAGGCCAGAACGTGCTCACGGCGGTGAAACCCCAGCAGATGATCGTGAAGATCGTCCACGACGAACTCGCCGCCCTGATGGGGAGCGAAAGCAGCGAAATCAACCTCAAAGGCTCGCCGGCGGTCGTTCTCGTGGCTGGTCTGAACGGTTCGGGAAAGACGACCTTCTGCGGAAAGCTCGCCCTCAACATCAAGAGCAAGAGAGGGATGAAGGTTATGCTCGCGGCCTGCGACACCTTCCGCCCGGCCGCAGTCAACCAGCTGAAGGTGCTCGGGGAGCAGGTCGGAGTTCCGGTCTATTCCGAGGACGGGGTTCAGGACCCTATAGGCATAGCGAAAAGGGCGATAGCCAAGGCGAAGAGCGAGGGGTATCCGGTCGTGATCGTCGACACCGCCGGCCGTCTTTCGGTCGATGAGGAGCTGATGAACGAGATTTCGGCCCTGCACGACGCGGTGAAGCCGACTGAGACGCTCTTCGTGGTCGACGCGATGACCGGACAGGACGCGGTCGCAACCGCCAAGGCGTTCAACGACAGGCTCGACTTCGATGGAGTCGTGCTCACCAAACTCGACGGCGACACCAGAGGCGGCGCGGCGCTTTCGATACGCACCGTGGTCGGCAAGCCGATAAAGTTCGTCAGCACGGGCGAGAAGATGGAGGCTCTCGACCAGTTCCACCCGGAGCGCATCGCGGACAGGATTCTCGGGATGGGCGACGTGGTCTCCCTCGTGGAGAAGGCCCAGGAGCAGTTCGACGAGAAACAGGCCCGCGAGCTCAAGAAGAAGCTCGCCAAGGACCAGTTCACGCTCCAGGACTTCTACGACCAGATTCAGCAGATCAAGAAGATGGGAAACATCAAGGATCTCGCGGGGATGCTCCCTGGGATGGACAAGGCGCTGAAGGACGTCGACATCGACAACAAGACCGCCTTCAAGACCACCGAGGCCATCATCCTCTCGATGACCCCTTACGAGCGCACCCATCCGGAATGCCTCAACGGCAGCCGCAAGAAGCGCGTCGCCGACGGCAGCGGGACTTCGCTTCCGGAGGTGAACAGGCTGCTCAAGCAGTTCGAGGGCACGAGGAAGATGATGAAGATGGCGATGGGCGCGGGCGGAAAAATGAACCTTATGCGCAATATGATGAGGCACAGGTAAAAACTGCTGCGGAACATTTCAGAGAAATATGGAAAAAAGAGCAAGAAACTATGTCGACAGGTTTATGGCGGAACTTGTCGCGAAGAACCCCGGTGAAAAGGAGTTTCACCAGGCGGTGAGAGAAGTCGTCGAGAGCGTGGCGGACTATGTCATCGAGTATCCGCACCTCATTGACCTTAAGATACTTGAGCGTATGGTCGAGCCGGAGCGCGTCATAATCTTCAGGGTGCCCTGGACTGACGACCGGGGTGAGATACAGATAAACAGGGGCTTCCGGGTGCAGATGAACAGCGCCATAGGCCCGTACAAGGGCGGGATACGGTTCCACTCCAGCGTGAACCTCAGCATTATGAAGTTCCTCGCCTTCGAGCAGACCTTCAAGAACGCGCTCACCACCCTGCCTATGGGCGGGGCGAAGGGCGGCTCCGACTTCAGCCCGAGAGGAAAGTCCGACGCTGAGGTGATGCGCTTCTGCCAGAGCTTTATGACCGAGCTTCAGAGACACATAGGCCCGGACACCGACGTCCCGGCCGGCGACATAGGGGTCGGAGGACGCGAGGTCGGCTACCTCTTCGGGCAGTACAAGCGTCTGAAGGACGAATTTACGGGCACGCTCACCGGCAAGGGCCTGGGATGGGGCGGAAGCCGCCTGCGTCCGGAGGCCACCGGCTACGGGGTCTGCTACTTCGCCCAGGAGATGCTCGCCTCACGCGGGGAGAGCTTCGAGGGGAAGACCGTGCTCATCTCCGGTTCGGGGAACGTCGCGCAGTACGCCGCCCAGAAGGCGATGCGGCTCGGCGCGAAGGTTGTGACCCTCTCCGACTCCGACGGTTTCGTCTATGACCCCGAGGGGCTCACGGAGGAGAAGATGAACTATGTCTTCGAGCTGAAGAACATCAGAAGGGGCAGGATCCGGGAATATGCCGGAAAATATCCGGAGGCGGTCTATCATCCCGGGGAACGCCCGTGGAAAATCGCCTGCGACATCGCGCTGCCCTGCGCCACGCAGAACGAGATAGAAGAGGCCGACGCCGAGGCTCTCGTGAGGGGAGGATGCTTCTGCGTCGCTGAGGGGGCGAATATGCCGACCGTGCCGGAGGCCATAGCGGTGTTCCGGAAGGCGCGTCTGCTCTACTCCCCGGGCAAGGCCTCCAACGCCGGCGGAGTGGCCACTTCCGGACTGGAGATGAGCCAGAACTCGATGCGCACGCAGTGGACCGGCGAACAGGTCGACGCGGAGCTGCACAGGATTATGTCGGACATCCACGCCGCCTGCCTCAGATACGGCACGGAGCCGGACGGCTACGTCAACTACGTGAAAGGCGCGAACATAGCTGGATTCATCAAAGTCGCCGGAGCGATGACCGACCAGGGGCTCGTTTAGAAACAGAGAATGACGGAGCATAAGCATAACGAACTGATGTCAAGGAGGATACGGCGCATCCTACTTGTCTGCAACAGCTACGACAGCTTCGCCCTTGACGAGGACGGACACATCGAATACAGGATTGTCCGGGAATATTCCGAACTCAACCTCAGCAACCCGCCGTCGATAGAGCGGGCGGAGACGGCGGAGGAGGCTCTCGCGAAACTCCGGGAACGCCGCCGGGGCGGAGACGGCCCGGACGCCGGGGCTGCATACGCCGGAAAACCGTACGCGGGCGACAGGGACGACGCCGGCTTCGACCTCGTGATCGCGATGTACAACTCCGGAAAGGTCGACGTCTTCGACTTCTCCCGCCAGGTCAAGGAGACCGCCCCGGGCACGCCCGTGGTCCTGCTGTGCTCCTTCACCCGAGAGATATACGGCCGCCTCGCGGGCAGGGATGTCTCCTGCATAGACTACGTCTTCTGCCGCGACAACAACTCCGACATAATCACGGCGATCATCAAGCTGCTCGAAGACAGGCTCAACGCCGCCGACGACATACTCGGGATGGGGGCGCGGGCGATACTCCTCGTCGAGGACTCCATACGCTACTGCTCCACCTATCTTCCTCTGCTCTACAAGCTTCTGCTCCAGCAGAACAGCGAATCCATACGGGACACCCTCAACGAGGAGCAGCAGATCCAGCGGAAGCGCGCACGCCCGAAGATTCTGCTCGCGACCTGCTACGACGAGGCCGTCGAACTCTACCGCCGGTACGGAGACCACCTTCTGGGAGTGATTTCGGACATAGGCTTCGTCCTCCACAAGGGCGACAGCCCCGAAAGCGAGAAGAGCGACGCCGGAGTGGACCTCTGCCGTTTCGTGCGGGACAGCGACCCTACGATGCCGTTTCTGATGCAGTCCTCGCAGGAAAGTATGCGGGAGACGGCGGAGCGGCTCGGCGTCGGGTTCATCCTCAAGTCATCCAAGACCCTCACCCACGAACTCGGGGAGTACATCGGGAAGGAGTTCGGTTTCGGAGACTTCATCGCCACGGACCCGGACAGCGGGGAGGTCACAGCCCGGGGGCGCAACCTCAGGGACTTCGAGGAGATTGTCCGCAGCATACCCGGCAGGACGCTGAAAAGCCTCTCCGACCGCAACTACATCTCAAGGTGGCTCTACGCCCGGGGGCTGTTCAGGCTCGCCGGCGAGTTCCGCCCTATATGCATAAGGGACGAGGGGGACGTCGAGCGCGTCCGCAGCCTCCAGCTGAAACTGGTCCGCGACTTCCGGGTCAGCCAGGGGGTCGGGGTCATAGCGAGCTTCGACCGCGAGAACTACAACGACACCATCCGCTTCGCCCGCCTCGGGGAGGGTTCGCTCGGCGGGAAGGCGCGGGGGCTCGCCTTCCTCAACCACATCCTCTGCAAATACGGGCTGTATGACAAATGGGAGGACATCCGGATCGCCGTCCCGCGCACAGTAGTCGTCACGACCGACTGGTTCGACCGCTTCATTCAGGAGAACGGACTCCAGTATGTGATCGGCGCGGATCTTCAGGACTCCGAAATCCTGTCCGAGTTTGTCGCCTCCACCCTGCCGAGGGAGCTTACCGACTCGCTGCGGGCCTTCATCCGCACGACGCGCAAGCCGCTCGCCGTCCGCTCCTCCTCGAAACTCGAAGACTCCTACTATCAGCCGTTCGCCGGAGTCTATTCCACCTATATGATTCCGTACGTCGCCAACGAAGACCAGCAGCTGCGCCTGCTCTCCAAGGCGATCAAATCGGTCTATGCGTCAATCTATTACGCATCGTCGCGAGGGTACATAACCTCCACCGCCAACGTGATTTCGGAGGAGAAGATGGCAGTCGTCATCCAGGAGGTCTGCGGCAGCGGCGACTGCGGCCTGTGGTTTCCGGCGATTTCCGGCGTCGCCCGCTCCGTCAATTTCTACCCGATCGGGAACGAGACCCCGGAGGACGGAATCGTCAAGCTCGCATACGGGCTCGGGAAGGCCGTCGTCGACGGGGAGAACGTACTCCGCTTCTGTCCGAAATATCCCCGCAACATACTCCAGACTTCGACTCCGGAGCTTACGATGAAAGAGACACAGAGCTCGGTGCTGGCCCTCGACCTGCGTCCGGAGAAGTTCAGGACGTCCGCCGACGACGCGGTGAACATCGAGAGAATCCCCCTCGCCGACTGCTCCGGATTCCGTTCGTTCAGAAAAGTGGTCTCGACCTGGGACTACGGGAATATGCGTATGGTCGACTCCGCCGCACCCTCCGGGCCGAAGTTCATAACCTTCGCGCAGATTCTGAAATACAGGACATATCCCCTCGCAGAAGTCCTCGACTCCCTGCTTACGCTGATGAAATCCGAGGTTAAATGCGAGATTGAAATCGAGTTCGCCGCCGACTTCGCCGAAGACGACGTCCTGAAGTTCAGCGTCCTGCAGATACGGCCGATTTCCGTCGACGGCCTTCAGAGCGACATCGACTGGTCGGAGGTGGACACGGAGGGGGCGGCTGTCGTCTCGGAATGCGCCATAGGCCCGGGGAGGATTCCGGGGCTGTGCGATGTCGTCTGCCTGAAGCGGGAGGCCTTCGACCGTATGAAAACCCGTCAGATCGCCGCCGAACTCACCACCCTCAATTCGGAGATGCGCCGCCTGAAACGGAACTATGTCCTCATAGGCTACGGCCGCTGGGGTTCGTCCGTGCCGTCTCTGGGCGTTCCGGTGCAGTGGAGCGACATCTCGGAGGCGAGAGTCATCGTGGAGTGCAGCCTCGAAGACTTCCGCATAGACCCGAGCCAGGGCACCCATTTCTTCCAGAATATGACCTCCGCCAACGCCGGATATGTCAATGTGAATCCATATTCCCGTCCCGGCGAGGTCTGCGACACCTCCGCATTCGACTCCCTCCCTGCGTTCCGCGAGACGGAGTTCATCCGCGCCGTACACCTTGACAGCCCGCTCACCGTTCTCGCTGACGGGAGAACGGGACGGGCTGTCATAAAAATCTGAGGCAGTTTATCTCTTTCAGGTTTCATAAAAACCTGACGGGACTTTGAAATCTGAAATCCGGGAGGAACCTCCGGGTACGCCCCGGGCTGTCCTACTTCGTTCCGAAGATGCGGTCTCCGGCGTCGCCGAGGCCTGGCACGATGTAGGCGTTCTCGTTCAGATGGTCATCCACCGCCGCGACATAGATGTCGACGTCCGGATGAGTCTCCTGCACTTTCTTCAGGCCTTCCGGAGCGGCCACGAGGCACATCAGACGGATGTTGGTGCAGCCGTGCTTCTTGAGCATCGTGAGCGCGTCGCAGGAGCTTCCGCCGGTCGCGAGCATAGGGTCGGTTACGATCACGAGCCTCTGCTGGATGTCCTCCGGGAGCTTGCAGTAATACTCCACCGGCTCGTGGGTCTCCTCGTTGCGGTACAGCCCGATATGACCGACCTTGGCCACCGGCACCAGCGTGAGCATTCCGTCGAGCATACCCATTCCGGCACGCAGAATCGGAACAATCGCGAGCTTCCTTCCGGAAACCTTCGGCGCGTTCATCTTGCAGATAGGGGTCTCAATCTCCTTTGTCGTGAGCGGAAGGTCGCGGGTGACCTCATAGCCCATAAAAAGTGAAATCTCCGTCAGAAGCTGTCTGAAATCCTTTGAACCTGTGTTCTTGTCCCTCATAATGCTCAGCTTGTGCTGAATCATCGGGTGGTCGATAATGTGGACTGTGCTCATAAATATTTATTTGTTTTTGGATCCCTCCGAAGCGGACTTCGGCGGCAGAAAGCGCACGAAGAAAACAATCCGTAAGATCAAGCGATCCGCTTCTTCAGTTCTGAAATGCAAAGTTAGCATATTTTTTTCTATTTTTGCGGGCAAATCGCCACAGGCCGGCAAAATGACGGACAAAATCGTCCGAAGGCCTCAAAAATCATCACGGAAATGGTCAAGGTTTACTGCGTGAACACACGCACTTTCAAGGAATTTCAGGAAGGCACGACTCTGCTTGAGGCCGCCGGAGAATTTGATTTCGACAAACCGTATCCCGTCATCGCGGCCAAAGTGAACAATGTCGTGCAGGGGCTGAAGTTCCGGCTCTACAACAACAAGGACATTGAGTTTCTTGACTACCGCAGCTACAGCGGACGCAGCGTCTACAGCAATTCGCTCTGCTTTCTCCTCTGCAAGGCGGCGCAGGACGTCTTCCCCGGAAGCCGGACCCACCTCAAAAGACCCATATCCAAAGGTTTCTTCTGCGCGGTGGTGAAAGCCGACGGAACCTGGGCGGACGGGGCAGACACGGAGCGCATCCGCAGCAGGATGAAGGAGATCGTGGAGAATGACGTCCCGTTCTGCCGCGTCGAAGCGCAGGCCGCGCAGGCCGCCGAACTGTTCGGGAGGGAGAACCGCGCCGACCTGACCAAGCTCATTGACACGACGCGGCCGGTCTATGTGGAGTACTACACCCTCGAAGACAGCGCCGACTGCTACTGCGGCCCGCTCGTCCCGACGACCGGCTGCCTGAAAGTCTGGTCGCTGGAGTCCTACCGCGAGGGTATGCTGCTGCGAATCCCCGACCGCCATCATCCGGAGAGGCTCGCCCCGTTCACCGAACAGCCCAAGACGTTCGGGATGTTCGCGGAGAACATCAGATGGAACAAGATAATGAAGCTCAACACGGTGGGCGACGTGAACATAGCCTGCCAGAGCGGCCGCGCCAGCGAACTGATCCAGGTCGCGGAGGCGTTGCAGGAGAAGAAGATAGTGCAGATCGCCGAAGAAATCGAACGGCGCGTCCGCTCCGACTCGCCGACGAGGCTCGTGCTCATCACCGGCCCGACGAGCAGCGGGAAGACGACGTTCTGCAAGCGCCTGAGCGTCCAGCTGAAGGCCTGCGGGCTGCACCCCATCTCGTTCTCGACAGACGACTATTTCGTGAACCGTCTCGACACGCCGAAGCTCCCGGACGGGAACTACGACTTCGACAACTTCGACACGGTCGACCACGACGCGCTCCAGGACGACATCCTGAAGCTCCTCGCCGGGGAGACCGTCCAGGTGCCGGAGTACAATTTCGTCACCGGAATACGCGAGTACAACGGCAAGACCCTGAAACTCGAAGAGGACACCGTCCTGCTCGTGGAGGGAATACACGCGCTGAACCCGAGGCTGACCGACAAAGTCCCGGCCCCGGTGAAGTTCAGCATCTTCATCAACACGATCACGAGCATCTCGGTGGACGACCACAACGGCATCCCGACCAGCGACAACCGCCTCCTCCGCCGCATCGTGCGCGACTACAACAAGGGCGCTTTCAGCCCCCGGCAGACCATCAGCAACTGGCCGAACGTCCGCCGCGCCGAAGTCCAGTGGATCTACCCGTTCCAGGAGTGCGCCGACGTACTGTTCAACTCCGCCTACCTCGTAGAGTTCGCGGTGCTGCGCCCCCACGCGGAACAGATTCTCCGGACAATCCCGAAGAACTGCCCGGAGTACAGCGAAGCCCACCGCCTGCTCAAATTCCTCTACTATTTCTTCCCCGTCTCCGACAAGGACGTCCCGGCCACCTCGCTCCTCCGGGGCTTCATCGGCGGCAGCAGCCTGTGACGCCGCGCCGCGTCATTCCTGACATATCCTTATCGTCGCCCTATATGTGCCACCGGAGACATACACGGCCATAGTACGGGGGACAGCGGACGGAGACACAGAAATCTCCAATGTCGTCGGAGAGGTCTTCCTCGCGGTCAATATCTCATCAATCGTGACGTCCGGCTGATTCACCCACGAATCAACCGACAGTGACGACACGTCCCACCATTCGATTACGCGCCCGCCTGACATTGTCGTTGCGGTTATAGTCTCTGTCCCGCCCTCCGGCCCGAAATACAAGACATTCCTGTCAAACTGTATTTCAATCCATTTATCAATCATACAGGAAGATAAAAGAAGAAACAAAACAAGAAGATAAAGCTTTCTCATAGCAAAAATGTCAATTATGTCCGGATATCAAGATATCTTTTCGGTATTCAGAATATTCCGTGCCATTTACCTGCATCAGACAGTCAAGATAATACCCGTCCCAGTTTCCGCCCCATCCCCAATTCATATGGTAAGTGACAGTGGGTCCGTCGACATACACCGTATCTTCAAACCATTTCTCCAATGCATAAGGCTGCCCCTGCTGAAATGCAAGAAGATACAGGGTGTACTTGACAGAGTGCGAGGTGGAGCAATATCCGTCACAAACCCAGGCGTGACCGATGGTAATGTTGTCTTTCCGCATTCCTCCCATATACACAGGATTTCCTTTTCTCAGATAAGAATGGAAACTGCTTCCCGAATGAGAAACTTTCTGACAATCGTATCCGTAGTCTTCAAGAACCCTGACCGCCCAAGAATCCTGTGTCCCTCCGGAACTGCCCACGTGAAGTTCGCCGCGCAAAGACTCCAGAAAATTCGTCAGCGGCACTGATTCAGTGTCATCCGGAACAAAATTTGGCATTTGTGACCAATCGTATGTTCTCGGGTATTCATAATATCGCATAATCTGACCGACGGCGACAGTTACACAACCTAACTTGCCGCCATATGTCGGACTATATGATGAATTTTGATTCCATTTCGTTTTCAAAAAAGGCCCCTTGATTTCTGATTCATATATATGTTTTTCGGTAATTATCGCACACTCTCTATAAGGATAACCGGAAACCTCCGCCATATCATTCTCTGCCATAGAGCAGAAGCTCTCATACATTGCATCCGGCATATCCTCAGGTTTGTTGTACAGATAATACATTCTCTCATCGTTGTCATACCACTCTTCGAGATACCTGTCAAGGACATCAAAATAAGGATCGTCGGGAATCTTTGTCGCCAATGGCTCCGATTGTTCCGGTTCAAGATAGGACTCCCACAGCGATATGCTCACAGGTTCAGCCAATCCCGATCCCACCAGTTCTATGGCATCCGCCATTTCATCCAACAGTATCGAGGCCCCTGTAGGATTAGCATAGGTAAAAGACCCGTGCTCAATGACAGCCAACACGGGATAGAACTTTGTCGTTGCAGACACGATTATGCAGCCATCCTCATAGTTCACTGCATACATAACAATTCTCCCGGAATCACCTGTAATCGGCACGACACCACTCGCCATAGGTACTGCGGTTTTCGTGCAGGAGGCAGACAGATGGAGGCCGGCCACTATTGCCGCATCCGATGACGACAACGCCACTTTGTCACGAGCCAATCTCATATTGGATACATCCTCTACAGGAAGATTCTCACTTTCGACAAAAGAGTCCCATCCGGACCAATTCTTCTGGCAGGATGTGAAAACAAGTCCGCCCGTCAGACAGGCGAGCACGGACAAACAGCCTTTCCATTTCATAGTATTGCGAATCAGTGTTATTAATAGGTCGAAACAGAAGGAATGACAAATTTTTGCAAAAATAAGCAAAAAAGTTTCATTCGCAAGCCGAATCAGCGATTTCGCAATAAAATTAAAAGCAGAAACCATCAGCAACTGGCCGAACGTCCGCCGCGCCGAAGTCCAGTGGATCTACCCGTTCCAGGAGTGCGCCGACGTACTGTTCAACTCCGCCTACCTCGTAGAGTTCGCGGTGCTGCGCCCCCACGCGGAACAGATTCTCCGGACAATCCCGAAGAACTGCCCGGAGTACAGCGAAGCCCACCGCCTGCTCAAATTCCTCTACTATTTCTTCCCCGTCTCCGACAAGGACGTCCCGGCCACCTCGCTCCTCCGGGGCTTCATCGGCGGCAGCAGCCTGTGACGCCGCGCCGCGTCATTCCTGACATATCCTTACCACCCGGCTACAGCCCCTTGGACTTGGCTTCGTCCCAGATGGCGTCCATCTGGGCGAGCGTCAGGTCGCGGAGGTCGCGGCCTTCGCGGATGGTGTGCTCTTCGAGATAGGTGAAACGGCGGCGGAACTTTGCGCAGGTGCGCTCCAGTGCCGTGTCCGGATTGAGCTTGTAGAGACGGCCCGCGTTCACGAGCGCGAAAATCGTGTCGCCGAGCTCCTCCTCGGCTCTTTCACGGGCGGCGGCTCTTTCCTCATCGGTGGCGGCCGTGTCTATGGCCTTGAACTCCGTCTCAAGCTCGCCTTCCTCCTCCTTGACCTTCGCCCACACATCCTCCTTCTTCTCCCAGTCGAAGCCCACTCCCCTCGCCTTGTCCTGAATCCTGTAGGCCTTGATCATCGACGGAAGCGACTCCGGGACTCCGCTCAGCACCCGCTTGTTGCCGTCCTTCTCCTTCGTCTTGAGCATCTCCCAGTTGCGTATGACCTCCTCGGCGGAGCCTGCCTCCACCTCTCCGAACACGTGCGGATGGCGATATATCAACTTGTCGCACAGATGGTTGCAGACATCGGCAATGTCAAATTCCCCCTTTTCGTCCCCCATCTTCGCGTAGAACACCACGTGAAGCAGAAGGTCGCCGAGCTCCTTGCATATCTCCCCGTGCTCATTCTTCAGAATGGCGTCGCTCAGTTCATAAGTCTCCTCTATCGTCTGCGGACGCAGGCTTTCATTGGTCTGCTTGCGGTCCCAGGGGCATTTCACCCGCAGTTCGTCCAGAATGTCGAGCAGCCGCCCGAACGCTTCAAGTTTCTGTTCCCTCGTGTTCATCGTTTTTATTCCAATAAAGTTTTCGAATATCGTAAAATTCCCCCGTCTCATTCGATTCCGTCGATATATTTTCCTTTCCGAATCCAGTGGATATATCCATATATCGCTGAGACAGCGTATATTACATAGAGAGCCGACATAGCCGTCATATTCTGGCTCAGGCAGATCCACGCCGATACGGCATCGGCGACGACCCAGAGCAGCCACTGCTGCGGATAGGACTTCGCGAGCCACCAGGTCGCTATCGCGCTGAGCACCGCGGCCCCGGCGTCGGCGACGGACTTCGGGTCATCAAGCAGGCGCAGCAGAAAGAAGAGGGCCGCAGTACCAGCAACCAGCGCCGCGAGACTCGCGAGCGCAGTCTTCAACGGCAGACGCCGCAGATGAATCCAGGCGGCCGTTTCTCCCGGATTTCCTGCGCGGTCTCCTCCGCACTCCGCCTCACCTGCCCGGCCATCCACGCACTCCGTTCCGCATCCGTCCCGCCCCCCTGACAGGCCCGCCCGTTCATCCCTCCGCCACTGGGCGAAGCCGACAAACGCCATCACGACATAGTAGAGATTCAGCGCGGACGAGGCATACAGCCCTCCGATGAAGAATGAAACCGTCGCCGCAGCGGCCGAAAGCAGCTGGAACAGCCACATCCAGTTGCTCTGCCTGATCTCCAGAATCAGGAACAGCACGCCCGTCACGAGAGTGAATATTCCGAGAAAGTCGAAGTCCATAGAGTGTCAGCCGTTTACGCCATTTACCGTTCTTTCATTCAAAAGCCGCTTCCGTGAGTCAGAAGCTGTTACAGTGATTCAAAAGCCGCTCACCGCTCTACGACCAGCTGTTCAGAGGCGGCCGTCAGTCTCCAAGACCATCCTCACATAAGGATGCCCGAAGAAATTGACCTCGCCGTCTGGACGGAAGCCGAGCGCGGAATAGTAATCCCGAAGGCGCGACCTGTCCCTGTCCACTATCAGGCTGGCCCTCTTCAGGCCGAGCCCGAAGCCTTTCCGTATGCCGTCAATCATCAGGAGATGGCCGATGCGCCCCGTCGAACCGGCATATTCCCAATCCGTCCCCCTGTATCCGGGAATCGCCGCAAGAGTGTCAAGATAGAACTCCCCGGGGCTGCATTCCTGGTCGCTGTCAGTGCCTGACGCGCCCAGCCTCCCCCAGGTGAGCTCCCGAAGCGCCGGATACTCGTCAGAAGGATACGCCGTCAGAGAGCCGGCGGGACGGCCACCGACGCAGGCGATTCTGGTCCGCGAATAAGAATAGAGCGTGTCCGGAGCGGCGCACATCCCGCTGAAGAGCCTGACCGCATCCGCGACCGTCATCATCTTCTGGCCTATTTCGATTCGATTCTCATCCGCATTCTCCGAAAAGACATCACAGCCCACCCCCGCAAGTATGTTGCGGGCGATGAACTCCGCGTCAGACGGCGCGGCGTCGCGGATTGAGAAACTTTCACCGGATTTCGCTTCCATAGTTACCAGTTGTCGGAACGGAACGGCGCGGCCTCGCCCCAGAGATTGGCGTCGGTGTTCTGCTGAAGTATGCAGTGGTCTCCGAGCATTTCAGGAAGCTTGATTTCGGCGTTCGCCATCGCCGACGGCAGAAGCAGAGCCAGAGCCGCCAATGTCTTGAGTACAGTTTTCGGTGTCATATCAGGTGATTTAAGATTTCTTTCAAAAAGCTGACAAATTTACAAAAAGGCCGCGAATAAGTAATCATAAAAAAGTGCCCCGGGTGATTTCTCACTCGGGGCACTCGGAAAGCGTGGCGACGACCTACTCTCCCACATTGTGGTGCAGTAC
>CAVIXF010000026.1:0-1343 GCA_963646585.1 Candidatus Gastranaerophilales bacterium HUM_1
TTCTTGCGCAGCGGGACTATGCCGTCGAGGAGGGCTACCAGCAAGGCCGGGAGGCAGGTCGGGCGGAAGACCGTGCGGAAGGTCGCGAAGAAGGTCGGGAGGAAGGACTCGCGGAAGGCCGTGCGGAAGGACAGGCGGAGAGCCGGCGTGACATCGCGGCGGTGATGCTCGGGAAAGGACTCGACGCCTCTCTTATCGCCTCCTGCACCGGACTGAGCGTAGAGGAGATTGAAGGCTTGTAGCGGGTCTGTGCACGCGACATCGAAAACGGCTGCGTCAGGCGATTCTGACCGCAGCCGTTTTTCTTGATTCTGCGCCGTTTGTGAGCGCAGCAGTATGTGCTCAACCGTTCTGTGCGATGACTTCACGCAGCCGGGATGTTCTCAGTCCATCGGCGTGACTTCGTATGGGGAAGCCATCGCCGCCCTTGCCGCCTTGAGCGCGACTGGGGCGTTTTCGTCGGTGACCGGTGTGGAATACCCCGTCGTGCTTGTGCTTGAGAAACTGTAGCGGTAGCTGTTGCCGTCCAGCTTGACATTTCCGAAAGCCGGTGAAATCAGCTTTTCGAAAACGAGACAGGCCGCCCCGTACCGCCCTATTCCGTAGTCCATATGGTAGCCGTCACGGCTCAGGCCCATAGCATTGTTGAGCGGGCTGCTTCTCATATTCTGGAGATATGTCCCCGTGGCGAGCACATCTTTGAATTCCGGCATATCAGCCATCAGCTTCTGAGTGGCCGAAGATATCACCTCGAACATCTCATCCGTCGTGGTGAAATAATTCCTGTATATGCCCTGATCCGAAGACGGAATCCTTGCGAAGTCCCAGAACGCCTGAGACATAACGAAATAGAAATCCGGTGTTTTCTTCGGGCAGTCCGCCTTTATCTTGGAGATGAGTCCCGTCAAATCCGACTTCCTGTCCGCCGTCCAGTTCCACGCCACTTCGCGGCCGCTGTACTCCTGAATGGTCACTATGTCCCAGTCGCAGCTTGCGGCGACGCTGTGGAGGCTCTTCCCGAGAGTTTCGGCCCAAGTCGTCGAGCCGTTCTCCGCAGTGTAGCAGTGATAGTCGGTTCTCGTCGAATAGTCGTCGTTATAGACCTCCACCGTCCTTCCTCCATAATACATATGGCAAAGCTTGATTTCCTTTATGCCTGCGGCGGCAAGAATGCCGGGGATATGCTCCACCGCATCCTTGGTGAAACTGTTTCCGATGAAGAGAATCTTCAGTTTCGGCTCCACGCCCTTCAGGATGCGGACGAGATAGTTTATGTTGTCCAGAACCGGCTCCGCCCCCTCGTTCTGCACTCCGAGATAGCGCGTCACCTCGGCTTCTGGATA
>CAVIXF010000026.1:1375-14428 GCA_963646585.1 Candidatus Gastranaerophilales bacterium HUM_1
TCTTCAACACCTTTCCCATCCGCATACGGGCCTACCGAACCGTCCGCGACGCAGTTGTGCCACGAGGTCTTCTGCTCCGCATCCGCCCAGAAAACTCCACGGCAGCTGTTGTCCGTCCGGATGTCGCCGTAGTTGGAGCAGCGTGTGAATGTCCCGTCGCCGGGCAGACAGGCTATTCCGCCCGCTATTCCGGAAGAGACGGAGGTGATGTCCCCGTAGTTCGTGCAGTCGGAGAAGGAACAGCCGCCGGCATTCTCGCAGACGAGACCGCCGAGCCTCCCATCGCCCGAGGACGGGCAGTTCCCGAGAATCGGAGCCTTGTTGGTGCAGTTGCTGAAGACCGTGTTCCGAGCCGAGGCGCATACGCCTGCGGTGCGGCGGAGTGAAGACACCGTCTCACCCTCATTGGTGCAGTCAGTTATCTTTGCTTTGTGTCCCGGCGTTCCGAAACTGCCGCCGGCGATGGCCGCAATCTGAGAACCGTATTCGCCGCCGGAAGCATCCTCCGAGGAGTTCTCCGCAGTGATTCCCCCGCTGCAGGCGAGGCGGCGCAGTTCGGCGTTCTCACCGATGGAAACCAGACAGCCTACAAGGCCGCCGACATATTGCTCCGCCTCGGCCGGCGCTCCGTCGCTCTTGAAACGCAGAGTCGCGGAGCTGCTGACATTGCTGACCGCGGCGTCGCAGACGACTCCTGAGAGAATGCCCTGTGCGCAGATTCCGGAGGAGGACTCCGCCGTCAGGGAGCAACTGCTCTCGAAGATGAAGTCCTCAACCGTCGCGCCGGGGCCTATTATGCCGAAAAGTCCGAAGACGTTCCCGCTTTCATCCGATTTCCCGGCCGCCTTGAAGTGGCGTATGCGGTGTCCCTGTCCGTGGAAATGTCCCTGAAACATAGGGCCGGTGACCGTCGGCACTCCGTCGGTGAATGTTAATCTGCCGTTCCCGGCAGGAGTCCAGTCCGTTACGGAGCTCAGGTCAATGTCCCTTTCAAGAAATATGTCCTCGTTCTCCGTGCCGTCCTGCGCGTTGACCGCCTCGGCGAATGCGACGAAGTCTGCGGCTGTGCGAAGTCTGGTCTTGCTCGGTGTCGCCGGCTCTTCCTTGCCGGAGTCGGGATTGCCTTGCGGCGGGAATTCCGAGTTCCCGCCGCAAGAACAGAGAGTTACAGTCGCTGCGAGAAAAACCCGCAGCAGTTTGTCTGATAGTCCGTTCATCGTCATTTGCTTTCAATGCTTCCAGGCCAGGTCCCGGATGCTGTTCTGGCATTGCCGAGCTGATCGTTGTCGAAGCCGCCGAGACTTTCAACCCATTCTGCGAACTTCGGCCCGAACGCCGAGTTGAGAGTGGTGTTGCCGTTGTTGTCCGTCATCTTGGTGAGGGCGGTCCTGATGGCGTCTTCCGTCGTTTTTGTGAAAGAGTCGCCCGGCCCGTTCCAGAGCCATACCATTTTTGAGGAGTCGAATGATGTGGCGGAAAGGATGTCGGTGTCTACAGTCGATCCGCTGTCCACCCACAGGTCGTCCTTTGAACTCATCTTCGGGCCTATGACACAGTTGAAGGTGTTGATGGCTGAAGACATCGCGTTTTCATTCAGGGCGAGACCGTTCTCATATTCGTTGGCGAGGATGCTGTTGTACCAATAGCCTTGCGTGACCTTCTTGCTGTTGATCCTGTAAGTCGCGAGGGCGTTGTTGCCGATGACCGTGCAGTTCGTCCCGATGAACCATCCGTCGTGGTTGAGACAGCCGGAGTTGCCGCCGGTCGTCTGGCTCGTGTTGTTGTAGAATGTGCAGTTGTTCATACATACTGTGGAAGGAGAACCGCCGTGGAGTACGACACCCCACTCGTTAGTCCGCATCGTGTTGTCGAAGAAACTGCAGTTGTTGAGGAAAAGTACGGCGTTTCCCCCGTTCAACATAATGACTCCTCTGGATCCGCACTTGTTGTTCTTGAATACGCTGCCGCTCACCTTGATGACCGCATTGTTGTTCTTTATCGCGTAAATCGCGCTTCCTGCGGAGGCCATATTCCCGTCGAATGTGCACCCTTCAATGTCGAGGCAGGCATTTTTTTCGATGGAGATGGCTCCGCCGATGTATTGGTTTGAGGTGGTGGTATATGAATATTGCTCACGCGCCCCCTCGCACTCCTTGAATGTGCAATTCTTGAATGTCACAGTGGCCGTACCGCCCATATGGGCCGCTCCCCCGGTTCCTATTCTGGTGTAATTCCCGTCGAATGTGCAGCTCTCGAATGTCTGTGTCCCGTTGGCGCATTGAACAGAACCTGAGGTGTTATATGTAAAATTTTGGCAGAATGTGCTGTTCTTCACGTTCAGGACGGATGTCGCGTCCTCCTGATTTATCGCGCCGCCGTTTCTGCCGTAGTTCCCTTCAAAATCACAGTCGTAGATGTCCACTTTGGACTTCTTGCCGATGTTTATCGCGCCGCCGCTGTTGGACGTTCCTGTGCCATATTCGGCCGTGCTGTTCTTCAGGAACTTGCAGGAAGTGAATGTCACGAATACCGTTTCATCGCCGGATGATGCGATTCCGAAGGCTCCGCCGTTTGCGGATTTTTGGGAATTTGCGTTCTGGAATGTGACCCCGTCAATGGAGAATGTCCCCTGATTCATAACCCAGATGCGGGAGGCTGAACCGCCGTCGAAAATCGTGGCGTTCGCCGTCGCGTCGCGGTTCTCTGTCGAGAAGCCCGTCGCGTCTGAAGGATAGCCTCCGTAAACAGTGAACTTCGCAGTTGAAGCGGTATTCGACTCAAACGGGGAAGTGACGGAATATGTGCCTGATGCCAGATAGACCTCAGCCTCAATGTCCTTCGCGGCGAGAGTCTTGAGACCGGCCACATCCGCCGCGTTGTCCCAGCTTCTGCCGGATTTGGCACCCTTGCCCTCCGGGGTCACGAAGAACTTGTCGTCGAATCCGAGTTCTACCGTGCCGAGCTTCTTGACCGCGTTGCGCTCCACTGTGAGCGTGTTCTTCGTCGACTGGCTCCCGATCACATCGCCCCCGCCGTTCTGAAGCTCGACGGAGAAGCCGTTCAGGGTGCAGGGGAGGACTGAGATGTAGTATGTGCCGGCTCCGCTGACGTTGAGGGTGACTGTCGAAACGCCTGCGGTTACATTCGCCGTCGGGACGCCTTCGTTGAATGTCACCTCCGCCTTGCCCGCCACGGATGTCTCGCCCGCGTCAAAGATGACCTTGCGGACGGACGCGTCCTCGATTGTGAACTGGAGCAGGCCGCCTATGTTCTTGAGCGCGAGCTCGGACGAGCCGGTCACGCACTCCGCCGCCGAGATGTTCGTTCCGGCGAAAGTGCCGTCCTGAACGCCCGGGACCGTGATGCTGAGCTTTGAGGACGCTGTTTCTGCGGAGACGCTGGAAGGATAGACCGCGTAGAGGCTGCGTCCTTCGCCGCTGAAGTCGCCGTCGGAGAACCCGTCGGGGATGTTCGCGACGATCTTCGCCTTTCCTGTTTCAGCGTCGATGTCGGATACTGCGTCCGAGGCGGCCGACGATGCGGCTCCGTCGATTTCCCAGGCGAAGACGAGCTTGTCGCCCTCCGCCCACGAAACCGCTCCGCTCTGCGGGTCGAGAACGGTCTTCACTGCCGCGCCGGATTGTGCCGCGCAGAGTTGCGTCGCGCCTGACTGCGCTGCTCCGGATTGTACCGTGCAGAGTTGCGTCGCGCCGGACTGTGCCGCAGCGGTGGCCTCAGCCCCTTCCTCGGCCACTTTCTTCGCAGCCTCCTGCGTCGCGGTGAATGTGCTCTTCACCAGCCCCGCCGGGATCTCCTCGTCCGGTTTCCTGTTGTCCTGCGTCTGTTCCTTCTGGCAGGATGCCGCCGCCGAGAGGGCGACCGCCGCTGCTGCGACTGATATGATTGTGATGTACTTTTTCATAAAATGTTGTTTTGGGAAACCTTCAAAAAATAACTGACAAATCTGAGGCAGTTTATTCTTTTCACGTTTCTTGGTTCGGGTGAAAGCCGGTAATCCTGAAAATTACCAGATGAATTCAGTGTCGTCGATGACATATTCCTCGTTGACGGCCGTTCCCATCGACACGGCGAACGAACTGTCGGCGGCGACGGATATCGTGTCGGCCGACGGGGTCACATAGTTCCCGCCCCGCCCTGAAGGCCGGTTTGAACGGCGGCTTGCCGCCTCATTGTCTTCCTTTTTCATAAATCCGGTTTAAGTGTCATTAATCTTCGGAGGCCGTTCCCGGACGGCAATAACCCCGGGACGGCATCCGGTCAATATCCCCGTCACCTCAGCCCCTTGGCGTCGAGATAGGGGATCACAATCTCCGCGACGTCGGTCTGGACGAAATCGGAGCCCGACTCGATGAACAGGTCAAGCGGCGTGTAGTCCCCGTCCCGGAGCTTCTGGTCGTAGGAGTCGAGAAGGTTCGAGTAGGAGAGACAGCCCTTGAGATGCACCTGTCTTCCGAAGGCCTCCACCTTCTTCTGGAGATAGATGGCGTTGCCGTACTGGAACAGCTTCGCCCCGACCATCCCGGAGTAGTTCGAGAGCGCCTCGACGCTGCCGATGTAGGGGTGCACCGCGACGAGCGGGTTGAGCTTCTGGTACTCCTCGATGTCGCTCCCGGCGTAGAGCATCACCTGATCCTCCACTCCGGCCTCATATATGGCCTCAAGCACCTTCGCCGGACTGTTGTTCTTGCCGGAGAGGTCGAGGTTCACGTAGATTCTGTCCTTCGTCGCCTTGAGAGCCTCGACCAGGGTCGGGACTTTCGTGGTCGCGTTCTGCTCGTCGCGGTAGACCTTGCCGCCGCGCTGCTTCATATCGTGAGAGCGGATCTCCGCGAGGGTGAGGTCGGTGACATTGCCGTGGCAGCCGTCCACCGTCGCGTCCACCGTCGCGTCGTGCATCAGCACGAGCTGCCCGTCCTTCGTCGTGCGGACGTCAAGCTCGACCATATCCGCGCCCGACTCGACGGCCTGGAGAATGTTGGGAACGGAGTTTTCCGGAATGCCCTTCCGGGAGCCCTCCACCGTGTTCGCCCTGTGGGCGCAGACATATATCCTCGAAACTTCGAGATTCTCCTCCCACTCCTCCTGAACCTTGTCGCACATCTCAAGAAGAGAGGTCGTCGCGGGGTTGATTCCGCCCCCGTCGCCGTTGTTGTTGACGACATACACCGGAGTGCAGGCCAGAAGGGCGAGCGCTCCGATGAAAAGACGTCTTAAATGTTTTACTGCCATAGTGAAAACTATATATGGTGAGTGACGGGCGTCCTACAGCTGCCTGTTGGTGTGGCGGCGGTCGTGTCCGAACATAGGCCAGTCAGACTCCGCCGGCCCTTTGCAGAACTGCTCTCCATCCGCGTTCTTCGGGTTGAATGCGGCCACGCCCGAAACCGTGCGGTCGTCATTGTCGGTGAATGCGAGATATATGACTCCGTCGTCCCCGATCACCACTGAAGACCACACCTTCGCGACCCTCAGGCTGCCGAACGCCGTCGCGTCCTTCTTTGCGACCGCAGAGGCGATGTCGGCCTTGAGAATGAGCTTGCAGTCCTTGTCGACCACATAGTACTGGCCGGACTCCGTTCCGAAGTGGATGTTGCCGGCCTTGTCGACAGCCGGCGAGCCGGCCACCTTCTCCTGGACCTTGAAGCGTCCCTTGACGGTGCACTTGCCCGTCGCGTCAGCGGTCTTCGGGTCTATTACGACGATTCCGCCGTCATCCTGTCCCGTGGTGTAGGCGAGGGCTGCCACCAGACAGCCGTCAGGGGTGACGACTACGCCGCCCTGGTCCTGCTTCGCCGTGTTGTCCTCGACATAGTGGTTCGCGACGACAGCGCCTGTTGCGGCCTCCACCGCGTAGATTCTTGTGCCGATCTTGTCGTAGACGGTCCCGGCGAGGCAAGGCTTGTCGTCGATGTTGAGCGCGGCGATTCCGGACATTATGTCGGCCTGCGCGTAGGTGTCGGCGTCCTTGTCATTCCAGGTCTTCCACGCCGGAGATGAAACCGGGGTCGCCCCGCCGTTGTCGAGCGTGCTCTGCGCGATGCCGAAGAGTCCGAATTTGCCGCCGTACCAGCTCATATAGCCGTCCTTGGTGAGCACAAGACCAGTCCTGCATCCGCCGGCCGGCACGATGAATCCCTTGCGCGAACCGTCGGCCTTGCTTGCGGCGACGGCGATGCCGTTCTGTCCCACGCAGCCGAAGTAGACGTTCTCGTCACCTATGCCTCCGACGCTCGCCTGATATGCCGGCTCCGGAGTCGTTCCGTCCGAGCGGTACCACTCGCTGAAAGACCATTTCTGCGTGCCGTCGGCGTTGAATGCGACGAAGTGTCCGTCCTTGTTCTTGCTTCCGCCCCCGATGAAGACAGTCCCGTCAGTGTCGACTGAAGGCGTGCCGTAGGTCTCGCCGCTTGCGGTCGCGGTGAAGATGAGCTTGTCGAAGACCTTGCTTCCGTTCTTGTCGAACTTGTAGAGCTTGTTGGCTCTTGTTGAGCAGTATACGCTTCCGTCATCGGCCACGGCAGGGGTGGTGATGGAGTTGTAGCCGTCCATAGCCCCGACCCAGAGGATGTCGATGCTTCCGGTTTCGGAGATCTTCGCCGGATTCACGACCACGAGCTTCTGCTTGCTCGCGCTGTTGCCGAGGTCGTCGGTGACGGAGAGTTTCACCGCGAAAGTGCCGTTGGCGGTGAAGACATATTTCACTTCCTCATCCTGTTTCTCCAGGGTCTTCCCGTCCACGGACCAGGTGCAGGTGTAAGGCTTCTTCCCGCCCGTGCTGGTGCTGGTGAAATGAATCTCGTCCCCGGCGTAGCAAGGGTTTGAGGAAATCTCGAAACTTGCCGTGAGACCGTCCACGACGACATTTTTCTGGCAGCCCGAAAGGGCGAGAACAGCCCCCGCCGCCATAAAGAATAATGTTCTGACTTTGTTCATAACCAATTGTTATTTAATTATATGTGTATGTATGTGTATATATTGTTGTAATCAGTCTGCGCGAAATCTTTGAATCCGATGCAACCGCAAGGTTGCAAGGAGCAGAAAGAGACAACCGGCATCAGTCATTCAGACAAGCAGCACTGAATAATTAAAAGCCTTGACAGGCGAATCTGAATAAAAGCTCTGATAGTCGTGAATAAAAGCGCGGGTTGGAGGAGTTGAATAAAAGGATGGAGTGCAAGGCGTGCGGTGAAGCCAAAACCGCAGCAACCTTTCGGTTGTGAGGATTTTGGCAAGCCGCACAACGCGGCAATCCGCCTTTTATTCAGCTCCTCCCCCTCCCGAGTAGCCGGGATTCTGAGTATAGACGCCACCGGACTTGTCCCGCTCATCCTGAGGCACAGGCCAGTACATCAGAAAGTCCCGGCCCTCCCAGCTGTCATACTGAGTGTCAATCCACTCCGAGAAATCCGCCGAATGATGCCGCAGCCCGATCCTCTTGATGTCGAACCACCGCCGGCCCTCGGCGTAGAACTCCCTGCGGTTCTCGTCCAGGATGAGCCTTTCAAGAGCGTCCTTGTCAAGGGAGGCCGGAAGGCTGACCGTGGCGTAGCGTTTCTCAAGAAATCCGTTCAGTGTCTCCCGGGCTCCGGCATAGTCGCCCTTCGCCCACTGCGCCTCGGCCTTGATGAGAAAGACGTCGGCGAGCCTCATAAAGAGCAGCGGCGACTGGGACGCGTCCGGATTGGAGATGAACTGCCCCGACTGCCCGTTCGGGAACTTTATCACCGGCTTCGGGTCCTCGGTCGAGAAAGTCGCGGCCTTCCTGATGTCGGAGGCGCGGGTCTCGTCGTCGGCGAAGAGATTCGCGTAGATATCCTCCGTAGGGGAGTAGTTGAATGAGCCGTCCGTGTCGTTCACCGAGGTGAAGAGACGGATGTAGTCGGTCGAGCGGATGTTTATCGGGGCGAAGATTATCTCCTTGCTCTGAGTCCCGTTTATGTACATAGATGCGAAGTCCTCCGAAGTCGAAGAGAGCGAGAACAGCCCGCAGCCGAGCACCTTGTCGGCGAATCCTATCGCCTCGTCGTCCTGCTTCATCCAGAGCATCACCTTGGCGTGGAGGGCGTAGCAGACCTCCTTTGAAGGGTAGGCGAAGCTCGTGAACGACGGCAGCCTCTCCTCGGCGGCTTTCAGGTCTTCGACAATCATCGCCCAGACCTCGTCCTCGCTCGAACGCGGCACCGCCCCGGTGTCACCGGAAGTCTTTATTATGGGCACTCCGCCGTAGCGCTGCACGAGATTGTAGTAGATCATCGCCCGGAAGAGGTAGCCCGTTCCGAGGGCCGTCTTCACATCCTCGCTGTCCTGGTTCGCCGAGCCGAGCGCGGACTTTATCAGGAGGTTGGCGTAGTTGAGCTTTCCGTAGCAGTACTGCCATCTCGAAAGCGGGATGGACGCGGAGGCCGACTGGGTGAGCCCGTGAATGTCGGTGTAGGTGAACCCGGGGCCTCCGGTGAAGTTCTCCGCAAGCAGGTCGCCCTCGAACCAGACATTGCTGAGGAACGCCTCATACTGGTGGAGCGTGCCGTTGGTCAGCAGGGCTATGTCGTTGTCCGTCAGCTTGCCGGTGGAAATCTGACCCCTCGGGGACGGGATGTCCAGCCAGGAGCATCCGGAAGACGCGATGAGCATCGCCCCGAAAGTCAGAACCGTATATAATTTTCTGTGTTTCATTGCATTAAACATAAGTTTTCTATCTGTTCCATTGAGCGTCCGGGCCTCCCGCATCGTTCAGCCCCCGCCCCTCTTAAAACGCTAAAACTGGAGCTGCACGCCGAAGAGGTAGGAGCGCAGCGACGGCTGATAGCCGAAGTCCACGCCGTAGCCCGCTGTGGCAGGGCCGCTCGACATAGAGACCTCCGGGTCGTAGCCGTCGTACTTCGTGAGCGTCAGAGCGTTGTCGACGGAGAAGAATATCTTCGCCCCCGTGGATCTGATGGCCTTCAGAGCCCTTTCCGGAAGACGCCAGGAGAGGGTTATCGTCTTGAACTTGAAGTAGGACGCGTCCTCAAGGTATCTGGTGGAAGTCAGGATGTTGTAGTCCACGTTCCATCCGGTGTGCACGCCGGCGAGAACCGGACGCGGCATATCGTTGATTCCCGAGCCTTCCCTCCAGTAGTGGGTCGCCGCATATTTGCTGACGTTGAAATACTGGGTCTCGCTCTCGCCCTTGT
The DNA here is from genome assembly GCA_963646585.1 of Candidatus Gastranaerophilales bacterium HUM_1. GTDB lineage: Bacteria > Bacteroidota > Bacteroidia > Bacteroidales > UBA932 > Cryptobacteroides. The sequence continues at coordinate 10,570 of CAVIXF010000026.1, forward strand.
CGTTGGTGACGGTCCCGGAGCTGAGTCCCAGATGCTCCGTACCCTCCTGTCCGCAGCCTTTCCACGCCGCGAAGATCTTCCCGCCGACGCTGTACTGGCAGAACATCGAAAGTTCGAGACCCTTCCAGCTGAAGCTCAGGTCCACGCCTCCGAAGAAGTCCGGGGTCGCCTTGCCGACATACATCCTGTCGTCGTTGTAGTCGATGTCCCCGTCCCCGTTGACGTCGGTGTACTTGCAGTCGCCGGCTCTGACCCCCTTGGCGTAGAGTTTCTCCGGGACCTCTGAGTCGTCCTGGTAGATGCCCTCGAAATTGAGCATATACCAGGCTGAGACCGGCTGCCCGGTGATGAGGGCGTGCTTCGTGCCTCCGTAGAGGTTCGCCTGGGTTATCTGGATTATGTCCTTGCCGTCGACGAGTCTCGTGAGCCTGTTCTTTGTGAACGATATGTTCGCGCCGAGGTGCAGCTTGAAGTCGCCCCTCTGGAGCGGAGTCCCGGCCACTGAGAGCTCGAATCCGTCGTTGGATATGCTTCCGATGTTGGAGGTGAGGCTGGTGTATCCGGACGTGGCGAGCACCGGTTTCGCGTAGAGGAGGTCGTCGGTCACGGAATGGAACCAGTCGAAGTCGGCGGTGAGCCTGCCCTTGAAGAACTCCGCGTTGATTCCGGCGTCATATTTTGTTGAGACCTCCCACTTCAGGCCCTGCGCCGGAGTGGAGAACGAAAGTCCGGAGACCCCGTTGTAGGCGGACCCCGCGCTCACGAGATCCATCGCCGCCCAGTTGCCGATTCCCGCCATAGAGCCTGTCTGGCCGGCCGAGACGCGGGCCTTGAGCTCGTCGACGAAGCTCTCCTTCGGGAAGAACTCCTCGTTGGATATTATCCAGGCGAGCGATGCGGCCGGGAAGAATCCGAAGCGGGACTCCTTCGGAAAGCGCGACGAGCCGTCCGTCCTGAACGACGCGTTGAGCACGTAGCGGTCTTTCCAGTTCATCGCGACGCGGGCGAACCAGGATTCGAGGGCGTAGGAGTTGTAGCCTATCGAGCCGCTGTAGATCTGCGTGCCGCTCGTTATGAGGTTGAAGCTTGAGGAAGGGTATGCGCTGTTGGCGTAGTTGTCGGATGACGCGCCGAAGTCGTCGGCCTGGTAGTTCTCGTATGAGAATCCGGCCATAACGCTGTAGGTCAGACCTTTCCACTTGTTGTCGTAGGATGCCACCGCGTCGAAGACATAGCGCAGGGTGTTGTTCTTCTGCTCCGAGAGGGCGTGCCAGCCGTCCTTGTAGCCGCGTTCGGTGTTCAGCTCGGTGAGCTTCTTCTTCGTGTGGTCGTAGGTGGCGTACGCGCTGATGGACGGGGTGAACTTGAAGCCCTTGAAAGGGGTGAAGTCGAAGGAGAACGTCCCCTGGAGCTGGTAGCGGTTGGTGTAATAGTCCTCCTCGTTTATCGCCATCACCGGATTGTGTCTCACGAGCCCGTCGGTGCTCATCGTGCGGTAGTCGCCGGAGAGGGCGTTCTCCCTCGTCTCGACTCCTTTCGCGTTGACCGTGCGGACGCAGTACGGGGTGTACCACGGCTGCTCCTCACGCGCCGCCCTCAGGACTTTGAGCGAGCCGTCGGTCTCCTCCACCATATCGTAGCGGGAATACGCCCCGGATATGTTGAGGTTCGCCTTGAGCCAGTCGGTGATCTTCTGGTTCACCTTCGAGCGCAGGGTGTACTTGCCGAAGTCCGTCTTGTTGAGGTAGCCCTGCTGGTCCTCCGCGCCGAAGGAGAGGAAGGCCTGCGTCCAGTCGTTCCCGGCCTGCACATTGGCGGACGCGCTGTAGCGTTGCGCCAGCCGTCTCGAAACCGCCGAAGTCCAGTTGAAGTCCGCCGGATTTTCCGGAATGGAGAATGTCTTGAGCTCCTTTTTCTGGAGATTGTAGTTGTCGAAGGCCTCCTGCATCACGGCGATGTACTCCGCCGTGTTCGCCATCTCGATGTCGCGGGCGATGGTCGAAAGGCCGTAGTTCGCGTTGATGTTGACCACCGGCTTGCCGCTCTTTCCGCTCTTTGTCGTGATGACTATGACTCCGGAGTTCGCCCGCGAGCCGTAGATGGCCGTCGCGGATGCATCCTTGAGCACTTCTATGCTCTCGATGTCGGAGGAGTTGATGTTGGGGTAGCTTTCGGCCGGGATGCCGTCCACCACGTAGAGAGGGCTTGAACTGCCCGAGATTGAATTGACGCCACGGATGATGACGTTGGGGCTTGACCCCGGTATTCCGGAGGCGTTCCCGATGCTGACTCCGGGAGCGCGTCCCTGGAGCGCCTTGATGGGGTCGATTTCAGCTCCCTTGTCGATCTGGTCCATCTTCACCGAGGCGATGGAGGAGCTGACCAGTCTTTTGCTCTGCGAGCCGTAGCCGACGACGATCGTCTCTTCGATTGCGATGCTGTCCTCTTCGATTACGACTTTGACCGGCTGCGAGTCGGCCGGCGTGGCGATTGTCCTGTCGGAGTATCCGAGGCAGGAGAACGTCAGCCTTTCGATGTCAGGGTCGACCGTCAGGGAGAACTTTCCGTCGATGTCGGTGAGGCAGCCCTGTCCGCTCTTCCCGGTCATCACGGCGACTCCGACGACCGGCGCGCCGTTCTTGTCAATGACCGTCCCGTTTACCTCGTGTCTTGTCAGAGATTTACCGGGGGGGGTATGAGAGCTATCTGTTTCCCCTTGACTGTGAATGAGATACCTGTGCCCTGAAGCACGGCCTTCACTGTGTTTTCTATGTCGCAGTCCTTAATGTCCACCGAAACTTTCCGCCCGGTGTCGATGCTCTGCGCGTCATAGAAAAAAGAGTAGCTGCTGGCCTTCTCCACCGCCGTGAAAGCCTCGCGGAGCGTCACCCCGTCGAGTTTCAGCGTCACCTTCTCCTGCGAGTACGCGTTGGCGCACACGAGAAAAAGAAAGGAGAATGCCGCGCATAATAATCTTTTTGTCTGCATTTTATGTGGATTTTGGTGTTGTCGTCTCCGAACTGTTCGGGTTTATGCCTATGTGTATGTCTATGTATATGTGTATGTTCAGTGTCTGTGTCTATATGTGTCGATGTATAGTGTCTATATGTGTGCCTATGATGAGTGTCTATTATATATGTATGTGTCGATGTGTGCAGTGTCTATATGTGTGCCTGTGATATATGGGTATGTTCAGCGTCTATAATGTATTGTGTCCGTATGTCTATGTGTCTGTGTGTATAGTGCCTATGAGTATGTGTGGATGTATATGTCTGTTACCGTGTTGTAAGAGTATGCGAAGAGTCTGAATGTCAGTATATCGTGACGGTGTCCGTGTCGTCGAAGCGGTAGCTCGCCCGCGTGATTCCGCTGATTATCGACAGGACCGATTCGAGCGGCTCGTCGGTGATGGTGAAGTTTATGCAGCCCTTGCCACGGAGGTTCTCCGCGAGATTGACATTCACGCCGTACCACTGCGACAAGTCGCGGCACACCGTGTCGAGGGTCGCGTCGGAGAACGACAGACGGTCGGAGCACCAGAGCATCCGCCCCTTCACGTCGCCCTTCGAGATTCCGATTTCTCCGCTCTCCCGGTCATATACGGCGACCTCCCCGGCGGACATCGTCATAACTTTCCTGCCTGCAGCCGACTTGCCTTGTGCTTCTCCTGCGTCCGACTTGTCCTGATTTCCTGCTGCGCCTGTCCTGCCCAGCTTTCCTTCTGCGCCTGTCTTGCCCTGCTTCCCGTCCGCCGCCTTGCCTCTCTTCCCGCCGGCCTCCGCGCCATTATTCCCGTCCGCCGCAGAAAGCGTCACCGACCCCTCGACGAGGCTCACGACCACTTTCCCGCGCTGCGGCG
>CAVIXF010000027.1:0-8175 GCA_963646585.1 Candidatus Gastranaerophilales bacterium HUM_1
TGGAACGCTCTAACTCGACCCTTCCTCGCTCAACTGGCAGCTGTACCGCTATGTGAATGAGATTTATTCGGCCTTTGAGGACGAGTCCTGCAGACTGCGGCTCGGTGATTCTCCGGTGATTCTCCGCAAGGCGGTGAAGACGGAGGACGAAATAGAAAGGCTGCGCGAGACCTTCATCGAGGACGGCCTCGCCGTGGAGCGTTTCCTCAAGTGGCTGGAAGAGTCGGTCGCGGCTGCGGAGCGCGGGGAGGCCGAACCCGTGCGGGAGTGGGACGCGTCGGTGAAACTCAGCTCGCTGAGGGCGGAGATTCCAGGGTACAGGGGCGACAGTTTCGAGAACATATCCGCCTACGGCCCTTCGGCGGCTCTTCCGCATTATGTTACTCCGTCGTCCGGTTCGAGAAAGGTCGAGGGGAGGGGGCTCTACCTCACGGACTCCGGCGGACAGTACCTCACGGGGACTACCGACATCACGCGCACCGTGCCTATGGGCGCCTGCACGGACTTGGAGCGGGAGGACTACACTCTGGTTCTCAAGGGGATGATCGGGCTCGCCACGGCCGTGTTCCCGAAAGGCACGGCGGGCTGTCAGATTGACGCGCTCGCCCGGGGTCCGCTCTGGAAGGCGAGACGCAACTTCGGACACGGGACCGGTCACGGGGTGGGCTACTTCCTCGGAGTCCACGAAGGCCCGCAGAGCATACGCCAGGACTTCAACCGGCAGCCGCTCCTTCCGGGGATGGTGACCTCCGATGAACCGGGGCTTTACCGGGGAGGAATGCACGGAGTGCGTCACGAGAACATCCTGCTCACGGTCACGGACAGCATCCCGGGAAGTTCATCCGGCTGCAACGAGTTCGGGGAGTGGCTCCGTTTCGAGACTCTGACCTGCTGTCACATAGATACTTCGGCAATAATCCCGGAACTTCTGACAGCGGAGGAGAGGAACTGGCTCAACGCCTACAACGCCTCCGTCTACGAGCGTCTCGCCCCGAGAATGACCGAAGCCGAGGCCCTCTGGCTCGCCTCCAAGACCGTGAGATTGTAACGGACGCACTGTCCCGGACGCCGTCAGTTCGGTCATCGCGGCCCGCGATGGGTGTCCGGGAGCGGGTTTGAAGGCAGGACACCGCCGGAAGGCATTTTCCTGGGATATGCCCTGCCTTGTCCCGGACGGTTTCCCCGGAATATGCCCTGTCTTGCCCCGCCGATTTCCCCGGGAATCCTCGCAACATCGTGGAATTTTTGTACCTTTGCCCGCCGAAATATGCAGGCGAATATTGTAAATGACTGTACCATATCAACTTATAAATCTGGGACTCCGGATTCTCTCCTTTTTTCCGCGAATCTCCCTGAAAATCGCATCCCGCGACCCGAAACTTGCGAGCGACAGGTCTCTGCGGAGGATACTGTGGAAGGCGAGGAACACCGCCTACGGGCGTGAACACCATTTCCGCACAATCCTTAAGGCGCGGACCCCGGAGGCTCTTTTCCGGATGTACGAGAAATGCGTCCCGGCCGCGGAGTACGAGGCCTTCCGCCCTTATGTCGAACGGCACAAGAAAGGCGAGAGGGATATTTTGATTCCCGGCAAGCCGCTGATGTACGCGACGACTTCCGGTACGACGTCGCTGCCCAAATGGATCCCGATTTCCGAGACCTATATGGAGGACGTCTATTCCAAGATGTCGCGGGTCTGGCTCGACAATTTCGCGAGGCTGAGGCCCCGCTTCCTTTCCGGGGGGCTTGTCGTGTCGGTAGCGAAGGTCGTGGAGGGATATGCCGAGGACGGCACCGTGTTCGGCTCGGTTTCCGGAGTGACCGCCAAGGAACTGCCCGCCTTCATACGCGAGCGGTTCGTCACTCCGTCGGAAGTCTATGACATAAAGGACTATACGGCGAGATATTACACGATGATGAGGCTCGCGATAGCCCACAGCGTCACATACATCGTCGCTCCGAACCCTTCGACCATCCTCGAACTCGTGCACAATGCGGAGGAATATTTCTCCGACTACATCGACGACATCGAGAACGGAACACTGTCCGCCAAGTTCGACGTCTCCGATGAAATCCGTGCGGCTCTCGCCCCCGTGATGATTCCCGACCCGGAGAGGGCTGAGTTCCTGCGCAGGGTCAAGGCGGAGCATCCGACGCCGCAGATTAAGGACTGGTGGCCGGACCTTCAGTTCCTTTCATCCTGGAAATGCGGCAACACGGCAATCGCCTCGGCGAAGGTCGCGGAACAGCTTCCGTCCTGCTGCTGTTATCAGGAGCTCGGCTATTTCGCCTCCGAGTGCCGTTTCGGGCTTGTCCTCGACGAGGGCATAGACTCCACGCTCTTCCCTCACTACCATTACTACGAGTTCGTCGAGGAGTCGGAACTTGACAGCCCCTCACCGAAATTCCTGCGTCTGCACGAGTTGAAACAGGGCCGCCGCTACTGCGTCTATGTCACGACGCTCTCCGGCCTGTACCGCTACAATATGAACGACCTCGTCGAAGTCGGCGGGTTCTACCATAGGACTCCGAAGATTCATATGGTGCAGAAGGTCAACGGGATAGTGAGCATCACCGGAGAGAAGCTCTACGAGAAGCAGTTCATCGAGGCGGTGCGCAGGACCGAGAAGGAGACCGGCTGGAAAGTCAGTTTCTTCATAGGTTTCGCCGACCCGGAGGAGGCCGAGTATGATTTCTATTATGAGTTCGACGACCGCCGCATCCGTGCCGCCAAGGCGGAGAAGTTCACGGAGATCGTTGACAGGCATCTGCAGGAGATGAACATAGAGTACGAGTCCAAACGCGCCTCCCACAGGCTTCATCCTCCGAAGACCACGGTTCTCCGCAAGAACGCCTACGACCTCTTCAAGAAGATCAGCCTGAGCGAAGGCGCCCGCGACGGCCAGTTCAAGCTCGTGATGCTCCTTCAGGACAAGCGCCGTCAGCGCTGGATCGACTCCCTCAGCGCGGAGTAGCTGTCAGTTCCCGCCCCGGCTGGCAGAACTGCCGTTTTCAGGAATTTTTTCGTCAAGAAAAATGTAAAAATCACACTTTTTTCGTCGAAAAAAATGTAAAAACAACATTTTTGTGGACGAAAAAAGTGTGAGAATCACAGAAATCTACACGAATGTCCCCGGCGTGGTCGCGGCTTTCCGCAGCCGGCTCAGCCGTTCATTCTGGAAATATATGCTTATGTCCTCATTCTCACCCGGCATTCTGGCCCCGTAGCGAACAATGGCACGCGGGTTCAGACGGGCAAGCGCTTCTTCATAGCCCCTGCGCCATAGGTATTTGGAACAGTCTGTTCCGATAATCCCGTTGCAGTTTATGGCTATGACATCCCGCTGCGGGAGTCCCGAGAAGCTGTAGTCGTAACTGTCCGGCAGTGACCAGGTGACATTGTGTATGTAGTTGATCCCGTTTCCCTGCATCCATTGCCCTATCAGGCGGTTACGGTAGCAGTTCCAAAGTCGTTGAGGATATGGCATATCCGCCAGTTGCGAGAAGTCCGTTCCGATGACGCCCTCGAAGGAACGCAACATCGGCAGATATCTGTCCGGGGTGTTCCAGAGGCATTCGTATGAGTAGTCGTCGATATAGAAATGGACGAACGCCTGACGGTACGCTGCCTTCCGCGCCTGATGAAACGGAATAAGAAACCTTGGAAGCCTGCCTTCATAAGGCTTGATTTTCGGCAAGTCCAGCATTCCGGCGTTTGCGTTGTTGAACATCTGAAGATTCCCGATGGCGGATTTCCTTTGATAGTGCCGGCTCATTTCCCTGGCCCTGGGTCTGACTTCCAAAACATTCTGTTCCGGAAACAGAAGAAAATCTGTTACGTCTTTCACGATTCTTGAAATCATAAAATTGTAACCGCCAAGGACACGGCTACCCGCATTCCAGATCAGTAAATTCCTCCATAATGTCAAGAAGTCTCCTTCCTCCGATTTCGCAGCGCCGCAAGGCGTCCGCCGGGTCGGAAAATCGCTGAATCTCGTTGTCGTCAGCATCCAGCAGGGCGATTGGAAATCCGTCCAGCCACCCCATCAGGGTATAATGCTCCCCCCTGTAGTTGAAGTCAATGTTGTAGCCTTGCACGGCATAGTCGTAATAGAAGACGGCATCGACAGAATTGTCATAGCCGTCATATTTCTCCCAAGGCCTGTGTTGTGGCGGATATTCCGAGTTGTATGGATATCCGTCCTCGTCGTATCTGATGTAATCGAGTTTCATATCATTTCTCCTTTTCAAAGTTTCTGACTTTACGAAGAATGCTCTTCATCTTTTTTGTCAGTTCGTGCGCGTCTTTCTCCTGTCCGCGCCTGTCTCCTCCCTTGTCTTCCCACTTGTGGTAGTGCGGCTTCATACCGTGGTGGTCATCGGTGTGGATCTCCCATATCTTCTGACCGTTCCTGCCGTATTGGGCGATGGATTTTACGTCTTTCCCGTCCTTGCGGAAAATCGCATAAATCCGTCCCGGGGTGTGACTCTCTTCGGGGAGTTTGTCGCCTCTTTTCGGATTCTTCCTCTGGAGAATATGAATATTTCCGCAGGTGGCGACAGTCCGCCATTGCCGTCCGTCCTCGCAATCTGTCGAGTGGCGGATGAATGTTCCGTTACCACCCATCCCGACACAAATTTAATTGTTCTTTCTGATAATGCGCGTCGGTCGGCTTGATTCCTTCCGGCATCCCATTGCTGACGCAGCCCTTTTCCCAGGCTTCGGGTCTGACTTCCAAAACATCCCGTTCCGGAAACAGAGGAAAATTTGTTACATTTTTCATAATTCTTGGAATCATAAAATTGTAACCGCTAAAATATAGCAAAAATTTTCGAATAAAAAGGACACCCCTGTGTCGCTGATGGTAATATGCTGATTTGTAGCAATTTGGCTTAAGGGGAGGCCGAGCCGGCCGGAAGTTCCGTGAAAATTACTAACTTCGCGGCTGCGGCTGGGGCGCACGGATGTCCGGGTGCCGGGTGTTCCGAATGTTTCGGCATCAGGGTGTTCCGGACATCCGGGCGAAGCGGTTTCGGAGACCAGTTCAAGGCGAAAACGGATTCAAGGACTATTTCAAGACAGAATAAGGCGGAGGACAGATTATGGCGTCATCACTCTCACAGACAAGACAGGCGGCGGAGGCTTTCGCCGCGCAGTGGGCCGGCAGGGGCTACGAGAAAGGCGAGACCCAGCGCTTCTGGCTCTCCCTGCTGCACAATGTCTTCGGGGTCGATGACCCTACCGGGATGATGGAGTTCGAGCGTCCGGTCAGGACCATCACCAAGGAGCGGGGCGCGGACTTCATCGACGCCTACATCCCCTCCACGCGGGTGCTCATCGAGCAGAAAGGTTCGCACATCGACCTCGGGGCGAAGGCGCGTCAGAGCGACGGCTCCCTCCTCACGCCCTACCAGCAGGCGCGGCGCTACGCCGCAGGGCTTCCGCACTCGGAGTCGCCGAGGTGGATAATCGCCTGCAACTTCAGCACCTTCGAGGTGCACGATATGGAGCGCCCCGACGACCCGCCGCAGGTCATCCGCCTCTCGGAGTTCGGACGGGAGTGGCACCGGCTGTCCTTCCTCGTCGAGCGGGAGGAGCGCGACGGGCTCCGGAGGGAGCTTGAGGTCAGCATAAAGGCCGGCGAGATCGTGGGCCTGCTCTACGACCGGCTTCTCTCCGGCTACATCGACCCGGACAACCCCAGGAGCCAGCAGTCGCTCAACCGGCTCTGCGTGCGGCTCGTCTTCTGCCTCTACGCCGAGGACGCGGGAGTGTTCGGACGCAAGGATATGTTCCACGACTATATGGCGCAGTTCTCCGGCCCTCTGTTCCGCGAGCAGCTGATCCGCCTCTTCCGCATCCTCGACACTCCTCCCGAGGGGCGCGACCCCTACGAGGACGAGGGTCTGCTCGCCTTCCCTTATGTGAACGGCGGGATGTTCTCCGGGGACATCGAGATTCCGCGCATAGACGATGAGACCCGCGACATCATCCTCCGGAGGGCCTCCGAAGGCTTCGACTGGAGCGAAATCAGCCCGACCATCTTCGGGGCGGTGTTCGAGAGCACCCTCAACCCGCAGACGCGGCGCAGCGGCGGAATGCACTACACCAGCATCGAGAACATCCACAAGGTCATAGACCCGCTGTTCCTGGACGCGCTGAAAGCCGAGCTCGCCGAAGTGAAGGCCGTGCAGGTGGCCCGGACCCGCCGGGAGCGGGCCCTCGCGTTTCAGAAGAAGCTGTCGGAGTTCAGGTTCCTCGACCCGGCCTGCGGCAGCGGCAACTTCCTCACGGAGTCCTACACCTGTCTGCGCCGGCTTGAGAACGAGGCCCTGCGCATAATCTGGGGCGGCGACCGTCTGATCGGCGACATCGCGGACCCCGTCCGGGTGAGCATCGGCCAGTTCTACGGCATAGAGGTCAACGACTTCGCCTGCTCCGTGGCGCAGACCGCGCTCTGGATCGCGGAGAGCCAGATGATTGCGGAGACCGACCGCATCGTGGGCTTCAACATAGACCCGCTTCCGCTTAAGAACTACTCCAACATCCGCGAGGGCAACGCCCTGCGCATCGACTGGGACAGCGTCGTCCCGGCCTCGGAGCTTGACTGGATTATGGGAAACCCGCCCTTCATAGGGGCGCGGATAATGTCTCCGGAGCAGAAGGACGACATCGTTTCGCTGTTCGGGGCGAAGTGGAGGAACGTCGGGAATATGGACTACGTGACCGGATGGTATATGAAGGCCGCCGCTATGATGCTCTCCGCCGCACATTGCGGGAAAGTCCTCCGCACCGCGCTGGTGTCCACCAATTCCGTCACGCAGGGGGAGCAGGTCGCGAGCCTGTGGAGGCCGCTCTGCGCGGAGGGCGTGCACATCGACTTCGCCCGCCGCACCTTCCGCTGGGACAGCGAGGCGAGCGTCAAGGCGCACGTGCACTGCGTCATAATCGGCTTTTCGGTCTGCGGCGGGACTGAAGGCGGGAGAAGAATCTATGACGGGGATTCGGTCATACGGACGGAACATATAAACGCCTATCTGACCCCCGGCGAGGACGTCTTCATCGGAAGCCGCACCCGTCCGCTCTGTCCCGTCCCGGAAATCGGCATAGGCAACAAGCCCATAGACGGGGGCTTCTATCTCTTCAAGGACGACGAGAAGGAGGAGTTCGTCCGGAGGGAGCCTTCTTCGGAGAAATATTTCCGCCGCTGGTGGGGCTCCGACGAGTTCATCAACCGACGCCCGAGGTGGTGTCTGTGGCTGGGCGACGCCGACCCCGTGGAGATTCTCCGTATGCCCGAGTGCCTCAAAAGGGTTGAGGCGGTGCGGAACTGCAGGCTCTCCAGTCCGAGTCCGGAGACGGTCAGGCTGGCGGACAGGCCGACGCGCTTCCACGTGGAGAATATGCCAGAGGGCGACTACATACTCATTCCGAGTGTCTCGTCTGAAAGAAGAACTTATGTCCCTATGGGATTTCTCGGCCCGGAAAATCTCGCCTCCAATCTTGTCCTCATCATTCCCGGAGCCACCCTCTACCATTTCGGAGTGCTCACCTCCTCCGTCCATATGGCCTGGATGCGAGCTGTCTGCGGCCGGCTCAAAAGTGACTACCGCTACTCCAAGGACATAGTCTATAACAACTTCCCCTGGCCGGAGGATGTCACACCGGAACAGATGGCGGAGATTGAGAGGACGGCCGGGGAGGTCATCGCGGCCCGGGAGAAGTATCCGGAGGCGAGTCTCGCCGACCTCTACGGGAATATGACCCTCTTCCCCGAACTCCTCAGCGCCCACCGCGCCAACGACGCCGCAGTCCTCGAGGTCTACGGCTTCCCGAAGGACATCCAGGAGCCGGAGACCGTCTCCCGCCTCTTCGACCTCCACCGCGCCCTCAGCGCCAGATAGGCATTGACGTCATTTCCCGAAAAGGTCAGAGTGTGTGCCCGTGTCAATCAGCAGCAGTGTCAGCTGTTCGTCGTCCTGTTGCCATACGAGCAGCCAGTCCGGTTGAATGTGGCATTCTCTGTACCGCATATTTCAGGAGTTCAGAAAGTCCATAACATCGCTGACCCTGTCAAAACTGACGACATCGCCTTGACGGGCTTCCTTGAGAGCCTTGTCAAGTTCGCATTCGGCATCCTCCTGTTTCAGAATCTTCAGACATCTTTCCAGGAC
>CAVIXF010000027.1:8185-13989 GCA_963646585.1 Candidatus Gastranaerophilales bacterium HUM_1
GCCTCATTGTCAATGCTTCCGATTGTGACGGCGATTTCGTGCCTGAGACTGCCTATCCTGCCGCTGCCATAGGTGACAGCCGGCTCTTGAAGTTTGGAAACTTCTTCATCTGTCTTGTCGTACCTCATTTCTTTGTCTGTCTCTTACAAAAGACACTGGCGCAAAAGTAATGTTTATTTCTGAAAATAAGAAATTTAGAAGAAAGTTATCCCCAGCTTCGGGTCTGACGTCCAAAACATCCCGATCCGGGAACAAGCAGAAGAAAATTTGTTGCATTTTTTATGAGCCGTTTTGAGAATAAGTGGCAAATTTCATATCAATATTTTCGGAATAAGTGGTTATTTTGCCGTTGTAATTATGGGAATAAGTGGATATGATTTTATCGCGGCGTATAGTGCGCCTGTCAAGAATCTTTACAAGGGTGTAAAATTTCTTTACACGGGAATATCTTCGATTGGGGCTTAATCTGTTGATATATATTCGATTGGACTGAATGGCACGGGAGATGTCCGTATTCTCCGAGAAAATACGGGAATATGAAATCATCTCTTATATTTTTGGCTGTCGTTCTGGCCGCGCTCCCTGCGTCTGGAGCCGTTCCGGGGCGGAAGACTATGTCGCTGAAGGACTGTATGGAATATGCGGTGGCGAACGCGGCGCAGGTGCAGATTCAGCGGACGAAGACAGGGGACGCGAGGCTCGACAGACGCGACGCCATACTTAAGGCGTTCACCCCTTCCGTGGAGGCTTCGACCTACGGCTACTACCGATGGGGACGCTCCATCGATCCGGAGACAAACACTTATGTGACAACCACTTCTCTGAACAACGGCTGGTCGGTGTCGGCCGGCATAACCCTTTTCGACGGATTCTCCGCCCTCAACAATATAAAGATTGCAAGGACCTCGCTCTCGATGGGACTCTCGCAGGAGCGGCAGGAGGAGGACAAGGTCTGCCTCGCCACTATGGAGGCCTATTTCAACGTGGTCTATTACACGGAACTGGTGAACATCCTTTCGGAGCAGGTCGAGAACGCGCAGTCCTCGCTCACGCTCGCCTCGCGGCAGGAAGAACTCGGAGTGAAGGGCTATGCGGATGTGGTGCAGATGGAGGCGGATCTTGCCGACCGGGAATATGAACTTGTCTCCGCCCGCAACAGTCTCACTGACGCGAAAATAACCCTCGAAGATGTGATGCTCTGGCCGGTGGGGGAGAGCCTTGAGATTGACACGGAGAGCCTTGTCGCCGGTTATGAATCAAGTTCCGCCGCCGGTTTCGCGGGGCTGTCCGGGAGCGGGGCGGGATTCCCGGGCGGTGCGGACGGCGTCGCTTCCGGAGCCAGAGTATCCGGCTCCGGTGCATCTGGCTCCGGTGTATCCAATTCCAGTGTATCCAATTCCAGTGTATCCAATTCCAGTGTATCCGGTTCCAGAGTATCTGGTTCTGGGGCTTCCGGTCACGGGGCTTCCGTCTCCGAGGACGTGCGTCCTCTCGACGAGATTATCAGCGCCGCGCAGAGCTCGCAGCCTTCCGTTCTTGTCGCCAAGGGGACGCTCGACAATGCGAAATACGCCCTGCGCACCGCCAAGTGGCAGTTCCTGCCTACCCTCGCACTCTATGGCGGCTGGTCCACGAGCTACTACACCTACCCCGGGCAGGCCGGCTACACCCCGACCCCCTACTGGAGTCAGTTCACCAACAACGGCGGAGAATATCTCCAGCTCTCGCTCACCATCCCGATTTACGACCGTCTGAGCAAGTTCACGAAGCTTTCCAAGCGCCGCAACGAGTACCGCCGCGCCGAAATCGGGTACGACAAGGCTCTGCGTGACGTCGAGTCCGAAGTCCGCCGTGCCGTGAGCGACCGCGACGGGGCCGAATCCGCCCTGCTTCAGGCCGAGCGCCGCGCCGAAGTCCAGGAAGAGGCCTTCCGTCTGAACTCCCGCAAGTTCGAGCAGGGGCTGATCTCCTCCATCGAGTACAACACCGCCTCCTCCAACTGCCTCAAAGCCAAGGCCGAACGCCTCAACGCCCTGCTGAAATGGCAGCTGAAACGGCGCGTCGTGTCATATTATAATGGAACACGTTATATAGACCAAGAAGATTAATATATACGAAACTCAAGTAGGAAATATGGATAAGGTAATCGAAAAGAAAAAGGGCGTAGCCGCCGCATTCACAAAAAAGGCGGTGAAATGGTGGGCGCTCGGGGCGTTCATAGTTCTCGTCGCCGTTCTGTTCCTCACCGGACGGCGTTCAGTCCTCCGCGTCGATGGCAGCTCGATACTCACCGGTACTGCGCGTCAGGGCGAATTCAACGACTACATCCGCGTCAGCGGCCAAGTTCAGCCTATGACCACCGTCCAGCTCAGCCCGACCGAGGGCGGAAACGTCCAGAAGATAGTCGCGGAGGAGGGCAGTCACGTCAACGCCGGCGATGTCATCGTGGTGCTCGGCAACGAAAGCCTCGATATGCAGATTCTCAACTCCGAAGCCGAACTCGCCGAGAAGGAGAACATCCTTCGCAACACGATGATTTCGATGGAGCAGCAGAAACTCAGCGTCCGTCAGGAACGGCTCAGCCTCCAGATTGAAGTCCGCCGCGCCCGCCGCGCCTACGAGCAGAACAAGGCGCTCTACGAAGAGAAGCTGATCGCCCGTGAAGAATATCTCAAAGCCTCCGAAGACTACGAACTCGCCAAGGACAAGCTTGAACTCGTCACAGACCGCGAGCGTCAGGACAGCCTCTACCGCAGCGTGCAGATTGCCCAGATGCACGAAAGCCTTGAGAATATGAGGCTGAATATGAATATAATACGCCGGCGCAAGGACAATCTTTCCGTCAAGGCCCCGATAAGCGGAGAGCTCGGTCTGCTCGACGTCGAACTCGGGCAGTCGGTCGCGGCGGGGGCGAAGATAGGCCAGATAAACAATCTCGACTCCTACAAGATCGAGGCGCAGATTGACGAGCACTACATCGACCGCGTGACTCCGGGGCTTGAGGCGACTTTCGAACGCCAGAACGAGAAATACTCCGCCGTCATCCGCAAGGTCTATCCGGAAGTGCGTGACGGCAAGTTCAAGGCTGACTTCCGCTTTGACGGACAGCAGCCGGAGAACATCCGCACCGGCCAGACCTACTACCTCAATCTTCAGCTCGGGCAGAGCGTCGAGGCGATACTCATCCCTCGCGGCTCGTTCTACCAGAGCACCGGCGGCAAGTGGGTCTATGTCCTCAACGCCGACGGCACCAAAGCCACGAAACGCAGCATCCGCATTGGCAGACAAAATCCTCAATATTATGAAGTTATAGAAGGACTCGATTCGGGCGACAGGGTCATAATATCGTCATACGACTCTTTTGGCGACAAGGATGAACTGATAATAAAGTAAAGCCATGAACACCTATTTTAAATTCCTATCAAAGAATAAGTTATATACTTTCATCGAGGCGTTCGGGCTTGCGGTGGCGCTCGGGTTCGTGATTCTCCTCGCCTCCTACGCCCGCACTGAGTTCAGCGTCGGCGCGCGGCAGCCGCTGTCGAAACAGCTCTATGCCATCGGAACCGAGGATATGGTCGGGATGACGCTTGGAACGGGGGAGGAGTTTTTCCTTTCGATGCCGGAGATAAGCTCTTGGACGCGGGTCGCGGCGTATGGAGACGCGGATGTAACGGTTGACGGAGAATACCACTCGGTGGAGGCCGTGGCGCTTGACACGAATTTTCTGAAGCTGTTCGACTACCGCCTCACCGGTTGTGACAGGAACCGGATTCTGGCGGGGGAGGACGAAGTGATCGTCTCCGAATCTTTCGCGAAAAAGGCTTTCGGCGGCGTCGACCCTGTCGGCAGAACCATCGTCTTCAGTAAGAAGAACCTGACGGTCACGGGAGTCCTTCAGGACTTCGGGCCTTATGACCTGTTCAGCCCCGCAGACATCTTCCTGAGTATGAAGGTGATGGACGGGCTGGTGATGAAAATGGACCAGTTCGGGTCAACGCTGACCCTGGTGACGCTCTCCTGCGGCGCGACCCCGGACGATGTCGCGGCGAAACTCCTCGACAAATACTGCGATTATTGGGACTGGTTCGACCGCGACGCATCCAACGGCGGGTTACTCTACGGCTCTTCGCTCACCCGGCTTGACAGGATTTATTTCAGCAGCCGTGATGTCTATAGTCCTTTCCGCAAGGGTGACAGAAGAACGGTTGAAGTCCTGCTGGTCGTGGCTCTCGTGCTTCTTGTCTCCGCCATATTCAACTACATCAACCTCTCCGTGGCCCAGACCGGCAAACGCGCCAAGGAGATGGCGACCCGCCGTCTTCTCGGAGAGTCGCGGACGGGGATTGTCCGCCGCTACATCGGAGAGTCCTTCCTCTTCACGGCCGGCTGTTTCGCCCTCGGCTGCGTTGTCGCCGTCTGCTTCCGCCCTTGGATGGAAAGGCTGCTCACGACGGACATTGTCCTGAACCCCGGCTTGACGGATGTCCTTTGCGCAGTCCTGTTCCTCTGCGCCATATCGCTCGTCTCCGGACTTCTGCCCGCCGCGATGGTCTCCCGCTTCAAGCCTGTCGATGTCGTCAAGGGAGACTTCCGCTTCCGCAGCAAGATGGTCTTCAGCAAGGTTTTCATCGTGTGCCAGAATGTTCTCAGCACAGTCCTGATCGCCGTCGCGCTGACGATGACCCTTCAGATGCGGCATCTCGTGAACCTGCCGACGGGCTATGAAACGAAGAACATCATCAGCGTGACCACCTGGGCGTTGGGATACAGGAATATGGACGCGCAGCAAGAACTCGTCCGCCGTCTCCGCGCCCTTCCTTGTGTGGAGTCCGTCGGAACGGCCATTCAGGCTCCTTTCGCCTGCGGAAGCAACGGAGTGCATATGGAGAACGAAAAAATGTCGTGGATGAAAGTCGCGGCTCTGGATTCCACAAGTTTCCGGATTTTCGGGTTCAAGGTGTTGGATCGATATTCCGAACCTATAGAGGGGACATACTGGCTTACGGAAGAGGCCGCGAGGCGTTATGGCGTGTCCGAGAGCAACAGGACTGTCGGGAAAAGAGATGATGGGGCTCCGGAATATGAGTGCTGCGGAATCATCGCCGACTACCGGTCGAACGACGCGCTCAGCCGTCCGATGGAGGACAGCCACAATGCCGTGATGAACAGGTCGTCGATATGCGCACGGATGATAGTGAAGGTGAGGGGCGACCGCCGGGAGGCGTTTGAGGCGGTTTCGGATGTGTGGCGGGGCGTCGCGGTGGATTATATCGGCGTCCCGAAGGTCGTTGACATAGACTATGTCGATGATTTTCTGGACAACGCCCTCACCGGAACGCGCAACACGATGTCGCTCGTGAACACTTTTATGGCTCTGGCGATTCTGATTTCTGCTCTCGGGCTTTTCGCGATGTCGGTCTATTACACAGACCAGCAGTCCCGCCAGATCGCCCTGCGCAAGATTTTCGGCTCCGATGTCCGCACGGCGGTGTGGACGCTCTCCCGGGAATTTCTTCTGATGGCGGCCGTCGCTGTCGTCGTCGCCGCACCTCTCTGCGTCCTTGCAATCCGCTGGTATCTCCGGGATTTCTACAATGCCATCGCGTTCCCTTGGTGGGTGATTCCGGCGGCGGCTCTGCTGACTCTCCTTGTCGCCTCGGTTTCGATTCTGGGGCAGACTTGGACGGCGGCTGCGGCTAATCCGGTTGAAAAACTGAAATCCGAATAGTAAAAGTCGCATAAAAGGCGGTCTGACTGCGTTGGGCGGTTTGATGAAATCCTCACAACCGAAAGGTTGCTCC
>CAVIXF010000028.1:0-13698 GCA_963646585.1 Candidatus Gastranaerophilales bacterium HUM_1
GGCCGGGAGACGTCCGGGACAATCGGAGTGCCGACGTGCAACGTCAGGAGCGGGACGTCGGGCTTGTCGAAAAGCCTGTAGACGCCGGTCCGCGGGCGATAGGAGAGGACGAACGGGACGACGGGGATGCCGTACTTGTATGCCATCGAGAACGCGCCGCGCTTGAATGAGCGTATCGGCGTGTAGAACCTCCAGCTGGCCGCCTCCGGAAAGACGTGCAGCCACTCCTTCGTCTTTCGGTACTCGTCGAACGCCGCGTCGAACGGACGCAGGCCTGCACGCGTCTCCGGAATCGGGATGCCGCCGAGATAGCGCATAAACCACGCGTCCTTGCCCCTCATATGGTCTCCGTAAATCGGGAACCAGAGATTCCGGTTGCCTATCGCGTCCAGCACGCAGGCGAGGTCCCAGCGGTAGACGTGGTTGCAGACCGTGAGCGCCCCGTCCTTCAGCAGGGCCTTGTTCTTCCTGAGATTCTCCCGGCCCACAATCCGCAGCCCGTAGCGCACTCGATTGACCCAGATCACGACGCAGCGCAGCAGGAGGCGGTTCAGAAGATGGTTGATGCGGTATCTGAACGAACGGTCATAATAGGGGAAATTCTCGTCCAGCGTCACCTGACGCCCGTCATATCTCACTCCGGCTATGTGCTCGTCCGATCTGTCCTCCGGATATTCGACGTCGACGTCGGGGATATACGTCCCCTCGACCGTCTTCATTTCCCTGTATCTGCGATTGTCAATCCCTTTCCCCATATTTCCCGCTTTGTCCTTTCATATTTCCATATCCTCGCCTCAATATTGCCAGAGATATGTCGAAAATCTCCCAAAGATACTCATTTTTTAGGATATGTCCTCCTTCGGCCAGCCCTGGGCGTGGAGGGGGAGTTCGACGCCGTCGGGGGTGACTATGACCGAGCCGACCTCGGGCCTGGCGAGATGGCCTATGACATCGAAGGTCTGGAAGTCGTGGCGGAACTTTTCGTGGCTGCCTATCGGGACGGTGAACAGCAGGCGGTAGTCCTCCCCTCCGTTCAGCGCGGCCGCGAGCGGGTCGACTCCGAGCTCCCGGCTCAGGTCGATCGAATTGCCCATAAACGGCACCTTCTCGGCATAGACTTTCGCGCCGAGACCGGAGTCGCGGGCGATGCTCTTCACCGCGTCCGCAAGCCCTTTCGAGACGAGGCAGCCGGCGCTAGGGACGATCCCGGCCTCTTCGAGACGGGCGACGATCCCCGGATCGACCTCCGGCTTCAGATATTCCCCGACGAAATCCCTGTATTTCTCCAGCTGCGGCTGCTCGCTGTCGTCCTTCGTCCTGTCGAACTTCCTTTTCTCGCGTTCGAGCACATTCAGGCCGAGATAGGCTCCGCCGAGGCTGCCGGAGACGCAGAGCAGGTCCATACTCTTGGGCTTGGCGCGCCGCTTCTCCGTGAGCAGGGAGGTCTCCCCGCAGGCGCTGACGCAGACGCTGACCCCGCTCATCGACGGCATAATCTCCAGGGATAGCTTCTCGAAGCCGTGCCTCTTCGCCGCCGCCGTGGCCCCGCCCCAGAGCTCGCCGATCTGCCTGAAGTCCAGTTTCGCGGACACCCCGATTACGACCGAGAGTGTGCGCGGACGCGACAGCTCGGCGTAAAGTTCGCCGGCGACCGCCGTGACGCATTTGTGCCCGAGGTGCTTGAGCGGGAAATAGACGAGGTCGAAGTCCGTCCCCTCGATGAAGCAGCGGCTCTTCTGAACCGCATATGCCTGTCCCCTGGTCTCGAAGGCCATATTCTCGAACGGCTTGTAGCCCGTCCCCTCGAAAAGTCTGCTCACCGCCTCGATTCTTCCGAGGCTCGCGAATCTCTCTTCCGCCATATTCTTTTAAGTTGCTGTTTTAAACCCATATAAACATATTTCCGTCACCTTCGGGACACGCCCCGATTGGAAACTCTCTCCTCCGGAGGCCTATTTCTTTTTGTCCACATAGTAGCCCAGCCCCATCGCGTCGAGGGCCTCGACGAACTCGCTGTTGACGCCGACGGTGAACTTGCGGGAGGCGAACTCGATGTTCCACTTGTGCACGGGGTCGTAGAGCTTCATCTGGAGCGGGACGGGCCCCTTGTTGCTCTTGATCAGCTGCACGAGCCTCTCCCGGAACTGCGGAGTGAGCATCGTGGTCGTGAGATTGACGGTGAAACTCCGGATCTTCTCCTCGGCGACGTTCCCGAGCAGGGCGATGCGGTTCACGCGGAAGGCGTAGGGGACTTTCTGCGGGGCGGCCTGCGCGGGGGCTCCGTCGGAAGGCTTCTGGAAATAGCGCGGCCTGATCTCCCCGTCGATCCAGATCGCGGTGTGCGGGTTGAGGTAGGCCATAAACTTCTCGTGGTCCTTGCCGAAGAGGGCGAGCTCGAAGCTGCCGTCATAGTCCTCGATCTTCGTCTTCGAGTAGGCGCGTCCGCTCTTGGAGTTGAACGTCCCGGTCTCCGTTATGAGCCCGGCGACGCAGACCTTCTCCTCCTTCTGGCGCTCCGTGCAGTCGGCTATCATCGCGTCGAGCTGCCCGAGCCCGCATTTCACGAAGTTGTCGAGTTCGAAGCGGTATTTGTCGAGCGGGTGCGCGGAGAGGAACATACCCACCAGCTCCTTCTCCTTCTGAAGGAATATGAAGTCGTCCACCTCGTTCTCCACCGCCGGTATCTCCGGCCTGACCGGCTTCATCTCGTCGGACTCGCCGAAGAGGGATACCGCCGCGTTCTCCGCGTCCCTGCGGAAGAGCTCCCCGTAGCGGATGAGCGCGTCGAGGAAAGTGTCCCCGCTCCTGCACGGGGTGAAGAACTGCTGTTTCGTGATTCTGAAGCTGTCGAACGCGCCCGAATATATCAGGGCCTCCATCGCCTTGCGGTTCACCACGCCGGACATCCTCTCGATGAAGTCGTAGATGTCGGCGAACTGCCCGTTCTTCGTCCTCTCGCTGATGATCGCCTGCACGATGTTCGAGCCGAAGCCCTTGACGCCGCCGAGACCGAAGCGGATGTGCCCCTCCGCGTTCACGGAGAATGCGGAGTGCGACTCGTTGATGTCCGGGTTGAGAACCTTGATGCCGCTCCTCTTGCAGTCGTCCATAATCTTCTTGATCTCGTCCATCTTCGAGAGGTTGTTGCTCAGGTTCGCCGCCTGGAACTCCGCCGGGTAGTGCGCCTTGAGCCAGGCCGTCTGGTAGCTGACCCAGGCGTAGCAGGTGGCGTGGGACTTGTTGAAGGCGTACTGCGCGAACTTCTCCCAGTCCTTCCAGATCTTGTCGAGGGTCTTCTCCGGATGCCCGTTCTTCTGGCCTCCGGACATAAACTTGTCCTTCAGGGAGTTAAGAATCTCGATCTGCTTCTTTCCCATCGCCTTGCGCAGCTTGTCGGCCTCGCCCTTGGTGAACCCTGCGAGTTTCTGCGACAGAAGCATCACCTGCTCCTGGTAGACCGTCACTCCGTAGGTGTCCCTGAGGAACTCCTCCATCTCCGGGAGGTCATATTCCACCGGCTCCTGCCCCTGCTTCCGGGCGACGAACGAAGGGATGTAGTCCATAGGCCCGGGGCGGTAGAGGGCGTTCATCGCTATGAGGTCCTCGAAACGGGTCGGCTGCAACTGCTGAAGCCATTTCATCATCCCCGGGGATTCGAACTGGAACACGCTCGTCGTGTCGCCCCTGCTGTAGAGGGCATATGCCTGCGGGTCGTCGATCGGGATTGCCTCGATGTCTATGTCAATCCCGTGCCTCTCCTTGATGAGGTCGAGGCAGGTGTGTATGATTGTCAGAGTGTTGAGGCCGAGGAAGTCCATCTTGAGCATACCCACGTCCTCGATGTAGTGCCCGTCGTACTGCGAAGTCCAGAACTCCTTCTTCCTGCCCTTCTCGTCGACGATCTCCTTGTCCTCCGAGAGGCAGATGGGGATGTAGTCCATCAGGTTGCCGCGCCCGATGATGGTGGCGCAGGCGTGCACCCCGACCTGCTTTATGCTGCCTTCGAGCTGGAGGGCGTATTCGAGCACCTCCCTGGCAAGCTCCGTCCCGTTCTTCAGCTCCTCCTGGAACTCCGGAACCAGACGGTAGCAGTTCTTGAGGTTGATTTTCACGTCCACCTCCTCCGGCCCCTTCTGGAAGAACTTCTCGACGGTCTTCTTCTGTCCCGGATTGTCCGGGTCGTCGATCTCCACCTCCTTCGAGAACTGCTTGAACCCCTTCTTCAGCTCGTCCAGCTTCGGGTTGAAGGGATATTCCTTCTCA
Source organism: Candidatus Gastranaerophilales bacterium HUM_1 (assembly GCA_963646585.1). GTDB lineage: Bacteria > Bacteroidota > Bacteroidia > Bacteroidales > UBA932 > Cryptobacteroides. The sequence goes on from CAVIXF010000028.1 coordinate 4,264, forward strand.
ACCGTCTCGCTGAGCCTGTCCGGAACCATCTTGCTCAGGCGGTTGGACTCATCGATGCTCATTCGGGACACGCGGGCGACATCCTTTATCGCCGACTTCGCCGCCATAGTCCCGAAGGTTATGACGCGGGACACGTGGTCAAGCCCGTAGTGGTCCTCGACATATTTGTGGGCAGCCGCGAGGTCCTCGAAATCCACGTCGATATCCGGCATACTGATCCGGTCCGGGTTGAGGAAACGCTCGAACAGGAGCTGGTACTTTATCGGGTCGAGGTTGGTGATCCACAGGCAGTAGGCGACCACGGAGCCGGCCGCCGAACCGCGCCCCGGCCCGACCATCGAACCCATAGCCCGGGCCGCCGCGATGTAGTCCTGCACGATGAGGAAGTAATCCGGGAAGCCCATCCTGCATATCGTCTTGAGCTCGAAGTCTATGCGCTCGCTCTGCTCCGGCGTGAAGGTCTCCCCGTAGCGGATGTGCGCCCCCTTGTAGGTGAGATGGCAGAGATAGGCGACGGAGCGGCGGAACTCCTCGCCCCGGTCGTTCCCGTCCTTGTCGCAGCGCCCCACCTCGATGATTTCCCGGTACTTCTCCAGCTGGTTGTCTATGTCGGAGAGGAAATCCTCCGGCAGGTCGAACTTCGGCAGCACGTGCCCGCGGTCAATCTTGTAGCTCTCGATCTTGTCCGCCACTTCGAGGGTGTTGGCGATCACCTCCGGATGCTCCGGGAACAGCGCGGCCATCTCCTCCTCGCTCTTGAGGTACTCCTGCTGGGTGTAGCGCAGCCGCTTCTCGTCGTCGAGGAAGGCCCCCGTGTTCATACAGATGAGCCTGTCGTGCGCCTGGCCGTCCTCCTTGCGGACGAAGTGTATGTCGTTGGTGGCCACGACCTTTGTCCCTGTCTTTTCGGCGAGCTCGAAGATGCCCCGGTTCGCGATGAGCTGCTTCTCGTAGACCTCCCAGACCTTGTCGTAGGCCTCCCCGGTCAGCCCCTGCACCTCGGTCTTGTGCAGCTGCACCTCCAGGTAGTAGTCCTCTCCGAAGACCCGTTTGAACCACGTCACGGCCTCCTCGGCCTTCGCCATATCCCCGGCTATGATGTTCTGCGGAATCTCCCCGGCGATGCAGGCGGACAGGCAGACGAGGTTGCTGTGGTATTTCTCCACGACCTCGTGGCTGACCCTCGGCTTGTCGTAGTATTTCCCTTCGATGTGCCCCGTGGAGACGATTTTCATCAGGTTCTTGTAGCCTTCGTAGTTCTTCGCGAGCAGAATCAGATGGTAGTAGTTCCTGTGCCCGCTGTCCTTGAGCTTATGGTCGTAATGCCGCGTGACGTAGATTTCGCAGCCGAGAATGGGCTTTATCCCCGGGTGCTTGCCGGCATATTTCATAAACTCCTTGATTCCGTACATATTGCCGTGGTCGGTGATGGCGAGCGCCGGCATCCCCAGTTCCTCCGCCCTGTCGAAAAGTTTCGGGATGGCTGAGAATCCGTCGAGTATGGAGTACTGAGTATGGGTATGGAGATGTACGAATGCCATAGCAATCAATAGGTTATATGATTATTCCCGGAAGACGCGCCGCGTCGCGGCGTGAACTGCAAAGGTACTCAAAAAAGAAGCGTCTGAAAAATTTTTCAGACGCTTCTTAATAATATCCTGTTCAAATCCCAAGATGAATCTCCAAAAAAATCTCCAAGAAGATTCTGGGAAAATGTGAAATAAAAAGAGCAGATGCAAGGCTCGCGACGAGGAGGAAACCGCAGCAACCTTACGGTTGTGAGGATTTCGTCAAGGAGCACAACGCAGCAGATGCCTTTTTATTTTGCATTTTTCTTTTTCTCTGTGGCGGTCACAACATCATACATCACCGGCGTTCCGATGAAGATTGACGCATAAGTACCGATGACGATACCGAGGATGAGCGCGACGGAGAGACCCCTGATGACCTCGCCTCCGAAAATCGCGATGGCGATCATAGTGACGAGAGTCGTGAGGGAGGTGTTCATCGTACGCGACAGAGTGCTGTTGAGCGCGTTGTTCACATTGTACCTCAGATCAACCTTCGGATGGTCGGCCTTGTACTCGCGGATTCGGTCGAAGATGACCACGTTGTCGTTGATGGCGTAACCGATGATGGTCAGAATCGCCGCGATGAACGTCTGGTCGACATCGAGCGTGAACGGAAGTATTCCGCTGAAGAGCGAGAAGAATCCGATGACGATGATGGCCGTGTGCGCGAGTGAAACCACGCCTCCGAGTCCCCAGGTCCAGTTCTTGAACCTTATCGCGATGTACGCGAAGATCACGAAGAGGGCGATGATGACGGCGATGATGGCGTCGCGCTTCATATCGTTGGCGATGGTCGGGCCGACCTTGTCGGAACTGATGATACCGTTAGGGTTCTCGACGGTCGAACGGAACTCCTCGAAAGTGAGGTCCTCCGCATAGAGACCCTTGAGAGCCTCATAGAGCATCTGCTCCACTTCCGCGTCAATCTCGCTTGAATCCTCCTCGATCTTGTAGGCCGTGGTGATCTTCATCTGGCTCTCTCCGCCGAACTGCTTGACCTCGACGGCCTCGTTGAATTCGTTGAGAGTGGCCTCACGGACAGCCTCCGCCGTCACAGGCTTGTCGAAACGTACCACATAGGTGCGGCCTCCGGTGAAATCCACACCGTAGGTGAATCCCTTGATGCAGATTGAGAGTATGGAGATGACGATGAGGGCTCCGGAGAATATGTAGGAGAACTTCCTGAGCTTGAGGAAGTCCACGTGCGTGTTCTGGAGGAAGTTCCTCGTGAGCTTGTTGTCGAATGAGACTTTCTTTCCTCTTGCGAGCCTGTCGTCAATCACGATTCTCGTGATGAAGATCGAAGTGAGGACTGAAGTGACGATACCGATGATGAGGGTCGTCGCGAAGCCCTTGACAGGGCCGGAACCGAAGATGAGGAGAACGACACCGGTGAGGGCCGTAGTCACCTGACCGTCGATGATGGCCGAGTAGGCGTTCTTGTAACCGTCGGCCACGGCCTTGCCCAGACCCTTGCCCGCACGGAGCTCCTCCTTGATTCGCTCATAGATGATGACGTTCGCGTCGACCGCCATACCGAGCGTGAGGACGAGACCCGCGATGCCCGGCAGCGTGAGAACCGCTCCGAATGACACGAGAGTGCCAAGAAGCAGAAGCACGTTGCACAGAAGGGCGAAGTCGGCGATGAGACCCGCTCCCTGATAGAAGAACACCATATAGATGAGCACGAGGAGGAACGCGATCACGAACGATATGAGACCGGCGTTGATGGACTCGCTGCCGAGCGAAGGCCCGACGACCTGCTCCTGGATGATGGTCGCCGGAGCCGGAAGCTTACCTGACTTGAGGACGTTCGCGAGGTCCTCGGCCTCTTCGAGGGTGAAGTTTCCCGTAATCTGTGAAGAACCTCCGGAAATCTCGCTCTGTACCGTCGGATATGAATATACCATACCGTCGAGGACGATGGCGACCTGGCGGCCGATGTTGTCCTTGGTGAGTCTCGCCCAGGTCTGCGCGCCCTCGGCGTTCATCGACATAGAAACCTCCGGACGCGCGCCGCCGTCACCGTACTGCACGCGGGCCTCCGTGACAGCGTCGCCGTCAAGCGGGGCCTTGCCGTCGCGAGAGGTGTTCCTGATCGCGACGAGCTCGAAGTAGTTGCCGCCCGGAATCTGGTCTGAAGCTTTCACGCTCCACATCGGGGTGAACTCGTGCGGGAAGCACTCCTTGATTTGAGGCATCGCGAGATACTTGTTCACCGTCGCGGTGTCGGCGTAGTGCGCGAAACCGATGCAGGCGTTGGTGTTGTAGCCTGAAGGACGGAGAACCGCGAACAGAGGGTTCTGCTTCTTGTAGTTCTCAAGCTCTTCGTTTTCGCCAGCAGCCGCGTTCACCTCCTCTGAAAGGATGTCTCCGCCTTCGGTCTTGGCGGCCGTTTCATTTTTGGCGGCTTCAGCCTTGGCTTCGCCCTCGGTGGTCGGGAGAATCTCCGCGAGCTTCGAGTTGGCCTCGGTCAGGAACGGCTCGATTTCGGAGAACTGGAAGGTCGTCCAGAATTCGAGGGAGGCGGTTCCCTGAAGGAGCTTGCGGACACGCTCCGGCTCCTTCACGCCCGGAAGTTCGACGAGGATTCGTCCGCTGTTGCCGAGCTTCTGGATGTTAGGCTGTGTGACTCCGAAACGGTCGATACGGTTTCTCAACACGTTGAACGAGTTGGAGATCGCGCTTTCGGACTCCTTCTCGATCACGTCGAGAACCTGCGCGTCGCTCGACTGGCTCGTCACCTTGTCCTTGAGGTCGAAGGTCGCGAAGATGTCGGAGAGCGGACGGCCGCCGGCGGTCTCTTTCCACGCATTTCCGAAGAGGGTGATGAAATTGTCCCTCGACTTGACGCTGCGAACCTTCGCGCTGTCGATGGCCGCGAGGAACTGAGGATCCTGGCTGTTCCCCGAAAGAGCCTTGACGAGGTCTTCAAGCTGCACCTGAAGCATCACGTTCATACCGCCCTTGAGGTCGAGACCGAGGTTGATGTCCTTGACCTTCACGTCTTTGTAAGTGTAGCCGAAATAGACTTTCTCGGCTGAGACAGAGTCGAGGTAATGCCTGTTGCCGGCTTTCGCAATCGAGTCGAGAACATAGGCCTTATCCTCGTCAGAAACAGTGTTGAACTCCGCCGATGCGCTGAAAGCCTCCACGGCCTTCTCCGCGTACCTGTCAGCCTTGTGCTCCTGGATTCTTGTCACCACGGAGAACGAAAGCTGCCAGAGACACGCGATTGCAAGGCAGATCGCAACGAATCTGATGGCACCTTTACTTTGCATAATGTATGTGTTTTAATTAATATTTATTGTCGTACGGCTTTGGCACGGAATTGCCTCCGGTGATTACCACCGGGCAAATAGGGCACAAAATTACGACTTTTTTCTTATAAACGCACCAAAAATAGAGGATATGTGATTTTGCCGTGCGAAAAAGTCGGAAGCCCGGGCTGCTTTCTCAAAACAGATTGCTAAATTTGCCGTCCATTTTGAAGCGATATTAGAAACAATATATGATTCGGGTTTCGCGAATGCGGAAATATGCTGTCGCGGCGGCGTTCCTTCTCCTTTGCCGCGGACTCGGGGCGCGGACTCCCGCCGCCCCGGGGGACAGCACGGCCGTTTCCGTGGCGGCGCAGGACACGGTTTCTGTGGCGGCGCCCGTCGCGCCTGACCCGGAGCGCAGGCTCGCGGAGGCCGACTCCCTGCGGCGTGACTACCGGTTCAGGAAGGCGGTCGCCATCTGCGACGAGGTTCTCTCCGCGCTTCCTGACACCCTTTCGTCCGCCCGCGACAGTTCGCTGGCTCTTGCGTCCGCCCGCCTGCTCGACCTCTCGGAGGCCGGGATGACGATGTCTGACAATGTCTCGCTGCCTACGGTGATCGCCCGGCAGAAATTCTCCGTCAGCGACTTCTTCCTCTATTATCCGCTTCCGGACGGGGTGTGGCGCGACGCGGCCGCCTGCACGGGTCTTCGCGACAGCCTTTCGACAGCACACGCGAGGGAGTGCCTCGGAGGTGTGCCGGACGTGATTTTCTTTCAGGAGGGGGACAGTCTGGTCTTCTTCCCGTCGGCCGACACGTTCGGAAACCTCAGGATTTTCACCTCCCGCCTCGACTCGCTTTGGAGCGCACCCGTCCCGGTCTTTCCGGCCGATACGGCGGCGGGGCGGCACAACGACGAGATATTCCCGGTTCTCTCCGCCGACCGCCGCTCCCTCCACTTCTCTGCGAGGCGCGAAGGCGGCGCGGGCGGCTACGACATCTACGAGTCAGTCCGTTCTGACGAGACCGGCGGCTGGTCCGAGCCCGTGAACCTCGGTTTCCCGTATTCTTCGGTCGACAACGACTACCTCTATATCAATACGGACGACGGACGTTACACCGTCTTCGCCTCCGACCGTGGCTGCGGAAAGGATAGTCTGTATGTCTATGTTCTTGAATATGAGTTCGCTCCGGAGCAGCAGCGCGTCACGGACGCGGACCGGCTGCGGGAGATTATGTCTCTCGCCCCGCGTGAGGAGATTGACGTGCTCGAAACCGGCTCGGCCCTCGGGAGCGGCATCCCGCAGACCGGCGGGACGGACAGGTATATGGCTAAGATGGAAGAGGTGCGCAGTCTCCGGGACTCTCTTTCGAACGAGGTGCGCCGCCTTGACGCGATGAGGGAGGAGTTCGCGATGAGCGACGACGTGGAGCGGCGTATGGAGCTGACTGAAAGCATACTCCGTAAGGAGTCGGAGCTTCCGGCTCTTCAGTCCCTGCTCGACGGGGCGATTGCCGGGCTTCAGAGGATAGAGATGGAGTTCCTCTCCGGCGGAGTGGTCATAGACTACGACAAGATGGCGGCGGAAGCCTCCCGGAACATAGTGGGGGACAGCTCGAACTTCATCTTCCGCGAACACGCGCCCGGCCCGCCGCTGACTTTCGGACGCGAATGCCGCTGACTTCCGGGCGCGAATGATAAAAACGGGTCAATTGCTGCGAAATATCGGCAAAGATTCCCCGACGTCCCGCCCTCCCGGACGCGCCCGCACCGAGTGTCGCCATTTTTCGATAACTTCGCCGGGGTTTTGAAGTCATATATATATTATTCAGGCCACCGAATCCATATATTTTCGTTATGAACATCCGACCGCATAATTTCACACTCTTCAGCGTCGCCGCGATTCTCGTGTCAGCGGCATTCTCAGTTTCTCCGGTGTCGGCGCAGGAATCCGTCATATCCCCGGATCCGGCCGTCGCCCCGGGTTTAAGAATGAATCCAAGTTCCGAGATTCCAGGAAGTTATGTCGCGAATCATCCCGGGACGGCTCTTCAGGGCGTGAGGGACTCCTTCGTCGAGGCGACGGTGTCCTCATATTCCCCTTCGGACGAGGTCACGGCGAATTTTCTCGCATATTCCGAAAACGGCAGGGCGGCAATCGACGTTCTGCTGATGCAGCTCTATCTTTCGGTGCAGCTTCCCGAGGCTGAGGTGGCGCGGGTTATGGGGCTTTTCGACTTCGACCGGAGGCAGTGGAGGGACATCGACTACACGGATATGTCCCGGGGAGGATGGGATATGACCCTGCATATCACGAGGATATATGCCCTGGCGAAATCCTACCGCTGGGAGGGCTCCCCATACCATCTGAATCCGGAACTGGGGCGGCTTCTGCATCTCGCGGCGGGGTGGTGGTTCGACAACCGGCCGGTGAACCCGAACTGGTGGCACAACGACATCGGAGTGCCGAAGAAACTGGCGGCGGCGATGCTGCTCATCCGCGACGAACTCTCCGAAAAGGAGATGGAGGGGACTTTGCGCGTGCTTGAACGCTCCCGCTTCGGACGCACGGGGCAGAACAAGGCGTGGCTCGCCGGCAACCAGCTGATGAAGGCCCTGCTCATCGACGACCCGGAACTCGCCCGTGAGGCGCGGAGACAGATCGAGGAGGAGATATATGTGACTGACAGCGAGGGCATCCAGACCGACTGGTCATTCCATCAGCACGGCCCGCAGGTGCAGTTCGGAAACTACGGCCTCGCCTACGCGGAGGGCATATCCTTCTGGGCGCGGGTGCTCCAGGGGACGGACTACGCCTTCGGCGAGGAGAGGATGGGGATATTGGAGAACTTCATACTCAACGGCCTCTGCTGGACTGTGTGGAACGGGATTATGGATCCGAGCGCCTGCGGACGGCAGCTCCACATCGACGGAGGCCGGGGCAAGGCGTATTCCTGCGCCGTGACTATGCTGAATATGGCGGCTCTTGACCGCCCCCTGAGCGGGACGTTCCGGCATATAGCCCTTCAGAACCTCCAGCCGCAGCTCTACCGCAACGAACTCGTCGGAGCGAGGTACTATCCCCGTTCCGATTTCGGGATATTCCGCACGAAAGACTGGTACGCCTCCGTCAGGATGCAGTCGGAGCGCACGATAGGCTACGAGTTCACGAACGCCGAAAACCAGCTCGCGCAGTTCTCCGCCGACGGGGTGCTGCTTCTGATGCAGTCGGGGAGGGAATACGAGAACATCTTCCCCTACTGGGACTGGAGGATGCTTCCTGGAGTCACCGCCTACGAAGACGGAGCCCCGCTGCTGACGGACGACGGCGACGAGGCGAAACGGAACAACTCGCTCCACGCCGGAGGCCTCGCGGAGGACGGGGATATGGTGACGACTATGGAGGTCAGTCGCAACGGGATTCACGCCTTCAAGTCGAACTTCTTCTTCGACGGCATTGTGCTGTCCCTCGGCTCCGACATCCGCGCCTCCCGCGCCGAAATCAGCCGGGTGACCACGACCATCGACCAGAACCGCTTCGCGGGTGAAGTGAAAACCGGCTCTTTCCGCTCGGAGACGTACGGACGCACGGGCTGGGCCTGGCACGACGGAAGGGGCTATGTCTCCCTCGACGGCGCACGGATGCTGACGGACACTCCGATGCAGAAGGGAAGCTGGGCGAAGATGGCCCCGATGTATACGCAGATTGACAGCGGACGGGTCTTCAAATGCTGGTTCGAGCACCCGGCGGACGGCGTCGGCTCGTATGCCTACGCCGTGCTCCCTTGCCGCGACGCCGCCGCGACGAAGGCTTTCGCGAAGGCATACGCCTCCGGGAAGTCTTCCGTGAAGTATTCCGGCAGGGCTTCCGCCGAGGTTTCCGGGAAGTCTTCTGAAATGTCTTCGGGGGATGCTTCCGGAGTATCTTCTGAAATCTCTTTGGAAAATGCTTCCTGGAAGTCTTCTGAAATGTCTTCGGGAAAGACCCGTAGCAAGTCTTCCGGCCGGCAGTCCGGGATTCCAGTCCCGCAAATCCTCTGCAACACTGCGGACTGTCAGGCGGTCGCCTGCGCGGGAAAGACCTGCGCCGTAGTCCACAACCCGGGCGAATACCGCCTCGGCGGCACAGTCAGAACATTCTCATCTCCGGGAATCTACATCATCGACGGCGAAGCAGTCCGCTCCGAGCCGCTTCCGCCGCCCGTCGGTCAGGACTGAGGAGACTTTCTACACTCCGATAATGAGTTCCCAAAGCATTTGTTGAAATGTCGCACTTGCTTTTTGGTTCTGCCCAAACTGAAGAAATTCCGAAAAATTTGTGAAAACAATATTTTGTTGTACCTTTGCTGTCCCTTTGCGGGACAGATTGGTACAACAACTGGTGAGATGGGTGAGTGGCTGAAACCAGCAGTTTGCTAAACTGCCGAACTCGATTAGGGTTCCGGGGGTTCGAATCCCCCTCTCACCGCGAGGGAAGGAAGAACGGGGCGATGATTGAAAATCATCGTCCCGTTTTGTGTAATGTATGGGATTTGAGCTCGCTCAAAAATCCCATACATTACACAAAACGGAGGAGGCCAAGGCCTCCGTCCCCGTTCTT
>CAVIXF010000029.1:0-13658 GCA_963646585.1 Candidatus Gastranaerophilales bacterium HUM_1
ACCTTGAGGAGGTCTGCCTTGATGCTGTAGTTTGCCATAATGTTTTTGAGTTAAATCTGATTGTTGTAAGTGTTTAATTCATTTGCGTTTCTTTCGAGGATGGTTTCCATAGCCTCCCTCTCGCGCCTCTGCGTCCGCTTGGCCGCCACTCTGCGTATGAGGTCTTGTTCGGCCTTGAAGTCACCTGCGAGAGCCCGTGTGAGCAGCCGCGCGTCGTAGTCGTTGTCTATGTCCTCGGTCACTATGTCCCCGAGCCGGAACGGGAAGCCGCTGCGGAGGTACTGCTTGTAGTCCTCGCGCTCCTCGAAGGTTATGTCGAATCTCGATTCCATTGTGTTCTCTGTCTGTTTCAGTGTGTTTTATTGCCTGTTTCAGAACGGGAGGTCATCGTCTTCCCCGATGCCGTCCGCTTCCGGGAGGTCGTCGCCGCTGACCCCGAAATCGAGGACGGCCTGCCTGTCGGCCTCAATCTCGCGCAGCCGCCGCTGTTCCCGGAGGTGGTTGGTGTTGTCCCAGTCCGGAGTCTGCTCCGCCTCGCACGGGGTGTAGCGTCCGTTGTTGATGTTGTACTTGAACAGGGCTGTGCCGTTCTCCCCGAGGTGTCGGAACTTGACTTTCTGCACCTGCACCAGCACGGTGTCGTTGATGCGGTCGCGGTGGACGACCAGGCCGAAGTCCGCCTTGTTGAAGAAATTGGCCGAGCCGCTGATATCGTACAGGGTCGGGGTCTCGGTGATGCCGTCCTTGTTCTTCGGAAGCTTGGTCGGGTGCGCCATAAGGATGACGAGGATGTCGTTGCGCTGCGCGAAGTTCGTGAGCTTGTCGAGAACCTCGCTGACATACTGCGTCTCGTTGCGGCTTCCCTGCTGGCTTTCGAGCCTGTTGTAGGGGTCTATGACGAGAGCCTTGATGCCCCTGCGCCTGACAAGCACCCGCGCCTTGTCGAGGATGGTGTCGAGGCGGAAGTTGTCGCTCGGGCTGATGAAGAAGAAATTGCTTTCGAGATGCTCCTTGACCTCCCGGTACTCGCCGTAGGAGAGGGAAGCCCTGTTGAACTTCTTTCCGGTGAACTTCTCAATCAGCTTCGAGGCGTGGTAGGCGAGCGGGGCGTTCTCCGGGCTGAAATAGGCGAAGCGCCAGCCGTAGCGCATATTGAGCCGCTCGGCTATCTCGTCAATGAACTCGGACTTGCCGCTGCCGGGGATACCGGTGACGATGCAGAGGCGCTTGGTCTCGAAGCTGCACAGCCTGTCGAAGTTCGGGTGCCCGATGGTGACACCGCGCTGCAGGCCGTTCTCGAAGATCGCGTCGAGGCTCTGCTCGAAGTCGCTGACGGTGAAGATGCCGTCCACCTTGGTCTCCGGAGCGTCCTCGAGACACTTCAGCAGGCTCGCCTTGCCGTAGCGCATCAGATGCTCGTTCGCGTCCTTGCAGCCCTCGCCGTACTCCAGCACCCGGCAGCGTTCAGCCCCGAAGCGGCGCAGAAGCTCGTCCCGGAGCAGCACGCCCTTTGTGTCGGTGTCGGAGGCGATGTAGATTGTGTCCTTGTCGTCGAAGTAGCCCTCGATGAAGTCGTCGAGGTAGTCGAGGTTGGCGTTCGCCCCGTTCGGGACGCTGACGCAGTCCTCGCGTCCGCACTCGACGAACGAGAGGCAGTCCATCTCGCCCTCGGTGACGATGCACTCGCGCTTGCCGCTGATGGAGTCGATGTTGTACGGGATGAGTTCAGCCCCCTGCACGAGCTTGAAGCACTTGTCCCCGGTGCGGAACTTCGTGTTGACCAGCTCGCCGTTCCGGTAGTAGTTGAACTGCACGGTGTTGGCCTTGCCCTGTTTCTGCGGCATCCACTCCAGCCCCTCCGTGACCCTGCACTTGCGGAGCGTCTCCTCGCTTATGCCCCTGCCGTTGAACCAGGCGAGTGCCTTCGCGCTGAACGTGCTGTGCTCGGTGTCCTTCGGCTCGGGCTTCCTGTACTCCTTGCGGGTGTGCCTGACCTGCGTCTGCCTGTACCACGGCTGCCGCTCCATCCACCGGCGCTTGCCCTCCGGGGAGGGGTCGTAGGTGCTCTCGTGGATGGAACCTGTCCAGCCGCAGTAGTGGCAGTTCCACACGCCCTTGTCGAGGTCGACGCTGAGGCTGCGGTCGCGCTTGTCCGTGCGCTGCTCGTGGCAGCGGGGGCAGATGACCTTGACCTGACCAGAGCGCCGTCCGTAGGGAATCTGAATCCCGAAGTCGCCGTAGTCCCGCGTGATCATAGCAGCAGCCACTGTTGTGTCGAGGCGTTCCAGTAGTACCGCTCGCTCGGTCTCGGCGGAGCGTCATCGGGTATGGTCGCCTGTCCCGTCCCGTATGTCCTGCGCCCGCTGCCGTCGAAGAACTCCCCGACCCCGAGCCTTGACGGAGCTTGAGGACAATTGACCCCCGGCTGCCGCTGCTGTTGCGGAGGGGTGGCGGTCTGCCTGCCGCCTCGGTCGTCGTAGTTGCCCTCCGTGACCTTGACCCAGTTCGAACCGTTCTCGAAGAGCCAGTCGAACGATGCCTGCCAGCCACTGTTGTTGTCACCCCGGAGGAACGAGCTGCCCTGCATCCGCCGGAAGAGTTCCCCGAGCGCCTTGAGGATGTCCCCCTCGTCCGTTCCGCAGCCCAGCTCGGCTATGCGGAGGCGAATCTTGGTCTTGCGCCTGTCCGTCACCTTGACGCACCTCGGGTACGCCGTGCAGATGTCGTTCCACAGGTCTGCTATCTTCTCGAAAGGGAGAGAGGGGAGAGAGGGGGCTTCGTCAGAAGCAAAATTTTCTCTATCTCTCTCTTTTTTCTTTTCTATTCTATTCTCTTCTATTCTATTCTCTTCTATTCTATTGTCGGGTTTATCCTGCGGAAACTCATTATTGGGGATAGTTTCCGCGCCTAAAACTTCATCTTGTTCAGGTTTATCCTGCGGAAACTCGGGTTTATGTGGGGTATTCAGTTTCCTTTTCCGATAAAAATCTGCGAGGTTCGCTGTGAAATTCTCTATCCATATCACCCGGTGTTCCGCCCATAGTCCGGCATCGACTTTCCCGAGACTGACGAGCAGGGATACTATCTCCTCCGCCTGTTCCGCTCCCACTCTCGTCTTCGAGAGGAGATACTCCCAGCTGTTTGCGTCGGAGCAGTCGTAGAAGTGTCCCTCGCTCTCCCCGAGGATTTCGAGAAGCTTGAACCAAAAGGCGTAGCCGTCATTCCCGAACCTGCTCTCGAGGATAAAGGTAGTCCTGCCGGACTTGACGAAGTGGGGGAAGTACTCGACCGTATTTTTCAGAGGTCTTGCCATATTGTCATATCACATAAAAAGAGCCGCACGGCAGGGGTGACCACGCTAACAGTTGCGTCGGGGAGGCTTTCGCTTGTCCCCATCCTCGTACGGCTCTATGTAGTTCAACTTGTATCATTTGTGCCTGTTATCTTGGTCGGTCAAAACACATCGGCGAATTTAACCGATAATCCAACAAAATCAAAGGTTTCGCCCGTTTTTATTAACTTTTTCGGAAGCGGGGGTCTTCCCTATTGTCGGTCTCCGCTCCAGCTGACGGGCGAGCCGTCCCGCGAGCCTCCGGGCGTTGAACTCCCGTGTGCTCCCGTCCGATGCGGTGGCCGCGTATTCGCGCAGATACCGCACTATCCCGTCCCTCTGGCTGTTGCTTATGATGACCATACCGAAGCCCCCTTTACCGTTCCCATTTCGCCCGTCATTTCAGAAGAAAGCGCCTCGCGCCCTGCACCGTCTGCGTGTACTCCGCCGCAAGGTCGGGGTGCGCCGCCGTGAATGCCTTTGCGTCGAACTTCGCGCTCGGTTTCGGGGCTTTGAATGTCGCGAGGGTCACGCCCCCGTAGCTGATGGCCTCCGCGTCCGCGAACGCAAGCTTTATCTGCTCCTCCAGCTCGTCCTTGTGCTGCTCCGCTTCGGCGATGGCTATCTTCGTCTCCTTGAGTTCCCGGCAGGCTGCGTATATCTGCTCGTTCACCTCGACGACCTTTCCGTCCGTGTGGCGGTTGTACTTGAGGAGGACGTCCCGCACGCTTATGGCATCCGGCTCGCGACCGCCCTGTATGCAGTCGGTGTAGAACCGCTCCGCCTCCTCGACGAGCCACCCGAAGAACTCCGGGTTGAGCGCGATGTCCCTGTAGCCGAACTCGCGCCCCTGCGTGAGCCACGCGATGCTGCCCTGCTGTATCTCCGCCACGCCCAGCTGATACTGGACTTGGCAGAACCAGTGCTGCGGGAGGTTGTCCCCGTCCACGGCGAGTTGGGTCGTCTTACATTCGAGGATTCCCTTTCCATCCGGGCTGTGCTTGTCGCCCGTCCAGTAGGTTCGGTCGGGGCTGACCTGTAGGAACGGCCTCTCATTGCTGCGGATTATCCAGTCGCCCGCGCTCCGCTTGATAATTTCCCTGCCCGTCTCGTCCTGCCAGAAGCGCGAGACTGCGTCTTCCAGGTAGTGCCCGGCTTTCATAGCGAAGCTCTCCTCTTTCGGAGCGTCAAGCCCGCGCTTGCGCCTCCACAGTTCATACGGGGTCTCGAAAGGGTTCAGCCCCACGATGGTGGCGACCTCGCTGCTGCCGATTCCGCCCTGTCTTACATCGAGCCACTCGGCTCTGTCCTTTGGTCTGATGATGGTTGTACTCATACTGCTGTAGTTTTTGATTTGTTCATTTTCTGATGAGAAGATAGTCCGCATACAGGGCGGCAAACTGCCGCCCCGCGTATCGCGCGAGTTCGTACGTTTTGAAGCAAAGGCGAGAGCCGACGTACGCGCTCGCATTCGAGGGGGCGTTACTCGAGAACGCATAGACGAAGCCCGCATTCGCACCGTTAGTCGCAGCGCCGCCGAACAGGACACCACCTTTCTTCTCCTCCTCGGAGAGTTCGTCCCATTCTTCCTGCGTGTACAGGAGGTACCACGGGGAATACCGCCACTCGTCTTCGGTGAACTTCGGCTCCCACCCCTCGTTAAGAGCGGCAGTGATGATGCGGAGTTTGTAGTAGGCAATAAGGTCTGCATTGGCCTTATTTTTCTCTCCATAGACGATTGCGTCATACTGCTGGACAAATGGATGCCCGTTCCCGAGGACATAAACTGCATCCTCGAATGTCTTGACCCGCTCCGTGATGGGACGGTCGTCTTTCGCCTCCTCCTTGAGCGAGGCTTTCAGTTCGTCGAGCTGTCTTTCAAGCTCGTTGATTCTCTCTCTGATTTCCATAATTCCGTGTCTTTATTCGTTGCCTGTTGTTGCCGGTTTTACCGCCGCTGCCATTGCGTCTGCGGCTTTCTTCCTGTTCTCCTCGGACTTCTTGCGTGCGGCTTCCGCCTGCGCGTCCGCGTCCGCCACGTTCGCCCGGAAGACCTCCTGAACGGTGGTCGTCCCCTCCTTGATGGCGTTCTTCAGTCCGGACAGCTCGAAGATCATCTCACCTGTTATCTCCTCCGGTGTCTTCACGCCGCAGTACTTGAGGATGTCCGCCTCTCCCACGCCGATTTTCGAGTAGTAGGCGAGCATATTCTGCCTCCTGCTCTCCAGGTCCATACTCTTGCCGACCGCCACATCCTTGACCTCGTTGATGACCCTCTTCGTGACCGCTTTCGGGACGACCTTGAGGACGGCGTTGCGGAACGCGATTGCACTGGCTGCGTTGCCCGTCATCACCTGCATATCGTCGCTGTAGGTCTTGCCGTACTTGTCGGTGATGCGCCGCTTGACCTCGACGCTGACCGCGAGGTTCGTTTCGAGGTCGTGGCAGATGCCCTGCGCTGTGATGGTGCGGCCGTCGTTGCCGATGATGCGTGTCTGCACGCGGAGGTTGCCCCACGCCCCGGCTATTATCTCTGCGAGTCTCACGCTCACTCCCTCGATGAGGCTTCCCTGCCTGCGGAGCGCGTAGAAGCAGTCCTCCGCCGTCTCGGTGTCGAGCGTGGCGATGTCCTTGATGCGCTTGAGAGCGTCCTGCACGTCCCTCGGATAGGTCTTCGCGGTGGCTATCTGAATGTCCACCTCCGCCTTGTTGATTGCCTGCAGCATCTCGCTCTGCTGCACGATGATTGTTTGATTGTTCTCCATACTGATTGAGATTTAATGTGTTGGACTTTATGCCGTTGAGATTAGTTGTCCGTGTTCTCCTTTTCGAGGAAATAGACCTTGAATTTGCGTCCGTCCCCCGGGTTCGTCTCCCAGCGGTCGCGGATATTCAGGCCCTCCCTGCGGAGGCGGCTGACGCACTTGCGGAAGTCGACCGTGTGCCCGACCCTGTTCCCGTCCTTGGAGGTCATAACCGCTCCTCCGAGGAACGCCTGTTTGATGTGGGCTTTCGCCCTCGTGAGCGGCAGGTAGAAGTCGCCCTGCGCCGCCGTGTTCGTCTTATGTGCTGCTGATTGTGTTTCCATACTGCTGTGGGGGTTTATCGTTTGTGTGTCATCACATATCTCGCCGCCTCGCGTTCGGTCTGCGCCTGTGTCGGGATTGTGTTCTCGGTCATCCAGCTGTCGAGGGCGGCCTTGTCGAAATAGACCTTGCGGTCTTTCTTGCTGTGGGGTATCTCGCGCCGGGATGTCAGCCTGTAGAGGTGTCCCTTGCTGTAGCCGGTGTAGAGCGCCGCCTCGTCGATGTCGAGGGTGTTCTTCGCCCCGATGAGGGTGAGAGCCTCTATTTTGTCGAGCTTCGCCGCGAGGTCGGCTATGGTCGGCTTCCTGTTCTGCGCTCCGCCGCTACTCATCGCACACCTCCTCCCGGCTGTCCCCGGGCTTTGAAAGCTCCCTCCAGTCGTCCATAAGGGCGGACGGGAGCAGGTTGTGTCTTCCGCAGAGGAGGAAGTCCCTCCATAGCAGGTAGAGAGCGAGCATCGACCCTCCCTTGACCGCGAGCCACTGGAGCAGGGTGAAGTTCGTCTCCGGGGCTTCCTCTCCGAGCAGGAGGATGAACGCGAGCGTCCCTGCGATGAACTTCGCGACAAAGAGAAGCCATTTCAGAAGTTCGGTGAGCGCTTTCATCTTGCGCCGCCCTCCTCGGCGGAGAGACGCGCGGGGACGCGCTTGAGGATGCCGTACACGGTGCTCGCGCTGTGTATGCCGTACTTGTGCTTGAGATGCTCGATGACGGCGAGGACGGGCTGCCCCTCCACGCTCATCAGGGAGCGGTACTCGTTGTAGATTTTCAGCTCCCTCGCCTCCTTTTCAAGCCTGTACTCGGTCTTGAAAAGGGGAGGGGTGGTTCCGTTTGTTGTCTGTCTTGTCATATTGTGATTTTGATTTTGAATTTTGTTTTGTGGGAAATTCTCCGTCTTTCCGGAGCGTCATCCTACGCTTTAGGGTTTGCCAAGACCGATTTGGAGGTTGCCTGCGAGGCTAATATGTTTTGCTACTTGCACTCGTAGAAGTATTGTTTTGCCGCTCTGAGCAGGAAGTCTATCTCTTCCTGAAAGAGGGGAAGGCCGGCTTTTCTCTTCGTCTCGATGACGAAGAGGCGGCTGGTGAGACTTTCGCAGTAGTGGTAGAGTTCGTTATCGCATGCAGGGTTCGCATACTCGATTATCTTCCTCACCGTTGTCTCTTTCGTTTCTTTCAGTTCGGCTTTCAGGCTTCTTGCTTCCTCCGCCTTTTCGTTGAAGCGGCAGCCCATCTCGATGGGGAAGTCGTTATCGATGTTCCGGCACATCTGATCAATATCCTGCCCAAAGTACTGAGCGAAATAAGTGTCACGATTGAGGCTCTGAAGTGTTGCGATTTCTTGTTCCCGTGTCATAATGTGTTGTTTTAATAGTTAATCCTAATTCGTAATGTTTTTTGTATCTTTACCGCGTTACAATATCGTAACCGACTGCAAATATAAAGACTTTAGTTTTAATAAACAAAGACTTTATATGAAAATTTATAATAAAATTTATACACTTTAAGTATGAACAAGATAGATAGGTATAAAATTCTGATGCGCTATGTTACAAGCGTTGGTATTGCCCCATCTCAGAAGGCGTTTGGGGGGCTTATGGGGTATTCAAATGAATCCTCTTTCTCGCAAATACTAAATGGCAAAGTGAAAGAGCCTAAAGACTTTATAGGTAAACTTAAAAGCAATATCCCCGGGTTGAATGATGGCTGGATAGAAACAGGAGAGGGGGAGATGATTATTAAAGAGGGAGGTCAGAATAATAACCATATCACCGGAGACAATAACAACTGGAGTAACGTAAATACGGATTCAGCCCTGCTTCGGGCTATTGATGAAATTGGAGAGCAGCGGAAGTTGGTAGCCAAGGCTCAGGAGCAGATAGACCGGCTGATTTCGATAATCGAGAGGAAGTAACCACTAAAATTTATCAGATATGGATTTCAAAGACTCAATCAGACAGATATCCGAAAGGATAGAGAAGCTCAAAGACAACCTGCAGACGGAGGAGGCGACGAAGAACGCCCTCGTGCTTCCGTTCCTCACCGCGCTGGGATACGATGTGTTCAACCCGACGGAGGTGCTGCCGGAGATGACCTGCGACATCGGCACGAAAAAGGGCGAGAAGATAGACTATGCGATACTCGCGGACGGGAAGCCGGTCATCCTCATAGAGTGCAAGCACTGGCAGCAGAACCTCAACTTACACGACAACCAGCTGCTGCGCTACTTCAATGTCTCCCCGGCGAAGTTCGGCGTGCTGACCAACGGGATAGTGTACCGCTTCTACACTGACCTCCGCGAACCCAACAAGATGGACGAGAAGCCTTTCCTCGAAGTCGACCTCACCGACATCAAGGACGCGCAGGTCGAGGAGCTGAAAAAATTCCACAAGTCGTATTTCGACCTCGAAGCCATATTGAGCACCGCGAGCGAGCTGAAATATATGGGTGAGCTGAAATCGGTCGTCTCCTCTGAACTCGGCTCTCCGTCCGGAGACCTCGTGCGCCTCTTCGCGAAACAGGTGTATGACCGCCCCCTCACGCCAAAGGTGATGGAGCAGTTCGCCGCCCTCGTCCGCAGGGCTGTCGCCTCGTACATCAGCGACCTCATTGCCGACAGGCTCAAGGCGGCCACCGCCATAGAGGACGAGACTGCGGCGCAGACCTCCGCCCCGGCTGCGGAGACGGCGGAAACCCCGGCGGCGGGTCGGATAGTGACCACGGAGGAGGAGCTGCAGGCGTACTACATAGTGAAGTCAATCCTGCACGGGGTCGTGAAGCCGGAGGATGTCCTCTACAGGGACAGCGTCACCCGCTTCTCGGTCTTCCTCCGGGGAAACAAGGCCGTGACCGTCTGCCAGTTCCGGTTCAGCGACAACCGCAAGTTCATCGGCTTCCAAAAGGGAGGCGGAGACAGCGACCTCTTCCTGATCGAGAGCCTCGACGGGATATGGGAGTACGCAGACCGCATCATCGCCGCCGCGAAACAGATAAGGGGGATATGAAAATCTTCTTGTACTACAAGTTGTAGTACAGGGGGAATGTCGAAAAATCTTCTTGGACTCCAACTGGACTCCAAGAACAAAATGAAAAAATTTGCTATGGAAGAGACAGCAATGAGCGAAAGGCTCAATCAGATTATAGACTACAGGACAGGCGGGCAGAAGGCGGAGTTCTGCCGCCTGATGGGGTGGAAGCCGCCCTACCTGTCGAAGCTCCTCAAGGGGGCGGACTTCGGCATCCGTCCGGTGCTCCGGGTGCTGGAGGTTATGCCGGAGATAGACGCGCGATGGTTCCTGCTCGGGACGGGTGAGATGCTCGGTGAGGGGAAGCGTGCGCAGGTTCTCAGGGACATCCTCGACGGGATGCTGTCCGTCCTCGACATAGAGCGGTATATGCCCGTGATGAGCGCGGAGGAGCTGCGCCGCTTCGAGGGCTGCGTAATTAAAGGCAGAAAGCCCGATTTCAGTCCCGAAACCGTGGCCGGATGGAGCAGACGGCTCGATGAGCGGGAAGCGATTATGGAAGCCCGCATATCCGTCGCAACGGGCGGAGACAAGGCAAAGGGGAGGAAGTAGTATGCAGACGGAGGAAAGCCAGCAGGTGGTCGTGCGATTCTTCGCCGCCCTGCGCACACTCATAGAGCAGAAGAGGCTGCGCGGAGTTCAGACTTTCACGCGGCGCTACAACATCAACCGCCGCAATTTCCTCACGGAGGAGAAGCAGCCGGAGAGGGATATGTTCCAGCTGTCTTGGCTCACCGCCCTCGTGCGCGATTGGGGCGTGTCGGCGCGGTGGCTTCTGACGGGCGAGGGGAAGATGTTCCTCGACCGTCCGGAGAAATAGTTATTTGTCACAGAAACGCCGTATGACGGGCGTGAACGCTCCGCCCGTATAGTTTTACCATATCCAAGCCGAAAGCCCGGCATTCGGGCTGAAATCGCGTTTCACGCAATCATCCCCGGCTCTCCCCTCCGTCACCGGGCTTCGCGCTTCCGAGGACTGACGGAATCCGGGCGACCGCCGCCTGCTTGTTCTTGTCGAGAACCTTGACATATATCTGCGTCGTGGTCAGCTCCCGGTGGCCGAGGAGCTTGCTGACCGTGTAGATGTCCGTGCCGAGGTCAAGCATCATTGTGGCGAAAGTGTGCCGCCCGCAGTGGAATGTTATCTTCTTGTCTATCCCTGCGCGGAGACACCACACCTGTACTGCCGTGTTCGTGCAGCTCGGTGTGTGGATGTCCCGGAACGGGTGTTCGTCGGAGCGTCCCCTCTCTCCGAGCAATTCCGCCGCCTCGGGCGTGATGTCGAGGTACTCCAGCCCTCCCGTCTTCTTCTGCTTGAAGATGAGGCGCGTGAACTCGCCCTGCGTGTGGACTTCGCCCCAGGTCAGTTTGAGGATGTCGCTGCGCCGCAGACCCGTGAGGCAGCTGAACAGGAACGCCCGGCGGATGCAGTCATATTCGCAGGGTGTCTGCGCGAGCTTCCGCAGTTCGTCTATCGTGAGATACATCCGCGTCCCCTCCTCGGGCTTGAAGCCCTCTATCCCCCGCAGGGGGTTCTCCGATATTATCCGCTCCTCGTAGGCCTGGGAGATGCACGCCTTGAGCTTGTTGAAGTACGACACCCGGCTGTTCCGCGAGAGCCGCCGCCCGCCGTCGGAAGACCACGCCCCTGCCTCCCTTTCGAGGTAGTCCCGGAAGCCCTTTATGTACTCGGGCGTGATGTCCCGGAAAGTGCGCTGCCGGAGCTTCGGGTCATAGAGCAGCAGGTGCTTGAGACAGGAGCGCCAGTTGCCCCAGTTGCCCCGGCTCTCGCCGCCGAGCCTGTCGGCGCACATCCGCGTGTAGTAGTCGTAGAAGTTCGTGTTCTCGCTGAACCGGTCGCGGAAGCCGAACTCTCCGTTCTGAACCTCCACCACCCTCTTCGCCCTTATCGCCTCGGCGAGGGCGAGCGTCTTCCTGTTCGCCTCCTTGTCGGAACGGCTCTTCTCCGGGATGAGATAGAGGTGCAGGTACTCGTAGCTGCGCCGTCCGTCGATGTAGATGTCAAGATAGAGGGAAGCCCTCCCCGTGCCCTCCTGCAGTCTCCTCCGGAGTCTGACAGGCTCTTTGGATTTTGTTGCCATTTTGTTGCTGTTGTTGCGGTCACTGTTTTGGGCAACAAATTAACAACAAAAAAACGACAATCCGAATACAAACTATGCGAAAAGTAAAAGGGACACGACCTTTCCCAAGTCCGTGTCCCACAGCAGTATGTTTGATACAAGTTATATCCGAGCTATATTTGAGTTTACATCAAATATCGTGCCTTACTTCCCGACGCAGAAATTCCGGAAGACATTTTCGAGAACTTCCTGGGAGGTGATTTCGCCGGTGATGGAGCCGAGGGCGGAGATGGCTTCGCGGAGGTCTTCAGAGAGGAGGTCGGCAGGGGTGCCGGAGTCGAGTCCGGAGCGGACGAGGGAGAGGGAGGCGAGGGCTGCGGAGAGAGCCTCGTAGTGGCGGAAGTTGGTCACGAGAACCCTGTCGGACGAGTCGCCGAGAAGGTCTTTCTGGGAGTCGGCGAGAGCTGTTTTCAGTTCGGAGATGCCTTCTCCAGTCTTTGCGGAGATGGGCAGCAACTTGATTTCCTTCGGCAACGGCTTCTGCAATGCGGAATCGGCCACTGTGGCGGCAATAACTGGGTCTTCAAATAACGAAACAATAATGTTCTCGATGGAAACATTTTTGTTATCAAGTTCTTCCCGGGAGATCCCGTCGATTTTGTTCAGCAGAACGAACAGTTTCTGCGCGGAAAAGTCGATGAGCGGGAGCAGACGGGTCAGACTTTCGGCGATGGCGGTTTCCGGCTTTGTCGCATCGAGCATCGCGAGCACGACTGAGGCTTCGGAGAGCTTCCGGTAGGAGCGCTCGATGCCGATCCGCTCTATGGCGTCGGCGGATTCGCGGAGTCCCGCAGTGTCAATGAAGCGGAAGAGAACTCCGTCGATGTTGAGCGTTTCCTCCACCGTGTCGCGTGTCGTGCCGTCTATGTCGGAGACTATCGCCCTTTCCTCGCCGAGCAGGGTGTTCAGCAGCGTGCTCTTGCCGGCGTTCGTCGCTCCGACGATGGCGACCGGAACTCCGTTGCGCAGCGCGTTGCCGAGACGGAACGAATCCTTCAGTTCTCTGATATGCCCCGCCGTCCTGTCAACGAGCGCCTTAAGTCTCGTCCTGTCGGCGAACTCCACATCCTCTTCGCTGAAATCGAGTTCAAGCTCCATCAGGGTCACCAGTTCAAGCAGTTTCGAGCGCATCGCCGCCAGCTCTTTTGACACTCCGCCCCTCATCTGCGACATCGCGACCCTGTGACCGGCCTCCGAAGAGGATGCAATCACGTCCGCGACGGCCTCGGCCTGGGCGAGGTCCATCTTCCCGTTCAGAAACGCCCTCCGTGTGAACTCGCCCGGTCCGGCAAGCCTGCATCCGTTCTTCACCAGCAGCCGGAGCAGCTCCGATACGATGAACCGGGATGCGTGGCAGGAGATTTCTATGGAATCCTCCCCGGTGTAGGAGTGCGGGGCGCGGAACACGCTGACAATCACGTCGTCAAGGATGTCGCCCGTAAGGCTTTTCGTATGTGTCGTCTCAGCATCTGCTTTGTCGCCTCTCGCGCTTTTGTGTACGACTCCGTAATGCAGTGTATAGCCCGCCGCCTCGGCGAGTTTCCCCTTTTTCAGGCGGATTACTCTGTCGGCCAGTTCGAGGCATCCCGCCCCGCTGAGCCTTATCACCGAAATCGCCCCCGTGCCGGGAATCGTGGCCGGGGCGCATATTATGTCGTCTGCGAGTATATGGTTCATAATGAGCGACTTTTCGTCAGGTTCCGTATGCGACAATGTCCTGAATCCCGCATCGGAAGGCATAGATGTTCCTATGGTCAGGTCAGGGCGAAATATCCCGCAAATTTAATCAAATATGACCGATTTTCGCTAATTTTGCACCCCGATACTTGTCAGAATACGCGACATCCGGAGATGCGGGGACTCGGGTATATGACAGAGACATTGAAACTTAGGGTATATGGATGTGAGGGGAGATATATGGATATGGAGAGGAGAATATATGAATGGGAAATATCCGGATATGAGGGGATAAATACTTGATATGATGGGAAATATATGAATACGAAGAGATGAATATGATAGAGAAGAAGACAAAAATAATATGCACCGTCGCCGACAACCGCTGCGACATTGAT
>CAVIXF010000030.1:0-3630 GCA_963646585.1 Candidatus Gastranaerophilales bacterium HUM_1
CCTGTAGCCGGAGTTTATCGCGAGGGGCTTCCCCCACGCGTCCCGGAGCGGCTGGAGGACTTTCTCCACAAGCGCCTTGACGCTGTCCCTCACCTCGGTCGAGATGATGGTGTTCTGCGTCTGCATCCCTCGGACATCCGTATTCTCGAACTCCCGGTAGCTGAAATCTCTGCTGATAGTTCCCATATCCGTTTTGCTTTCTATGCCGATACCTTTCCGTTAGCGTGTTCCCTGTAGGGGCTTTCCTGCGTCCTCGTGGGACAGTCCGAGCGGTAGCAGCGCAGCCCCTTGAAGTAGGTGAGCTTCGACTTGAGCTCCGCTATCTCGTTGCACTTGCTGTCAATCTCCAGCAGGTGCGCCGTCATCGTCTCCCTATATCGCCCGGCGAGGTCGTAATATTCCTGCTGTATCTTCGTGAGCTGCGCGTTCACATAGTCGTACTGGTCCTGGTGCAGGTCGAGCCTGTCGTGGTCGGCTGCGGTCTTGACCTTTTCCGCCTCCGCCTCGTACCTCTTCTTGGTCGAGCGGTAGAAGAATAGCTGTAAGATGTTCACGCCGCCCAGCAGGGCGACAAGAGCGGAAAGTATAGCGTCAGTCATTCGGCATATATCGTTGGTTTGTTGATGTGACAAATATAGTCAAAAATGTTTGCATTGAAAACATTAATACGCATAGCCACCATAGGAGTAGATGACGAAATGGAAGCTACCACCGTTCATCGAGGCATCATCGGACACTGCGACAACCATTGTCCGCCCTGATATGCTGATGAGCGTCGCCTTTGCAGGCGCGGACGTGGATTCTTGTACATATCCTACTCCTGTCAGCATTACTATCGGGTTTTCAACGTACTGGAAGAACGACGGCAGCGTGATGGTGTATAGGCCGCTGTCGTATGAGGTTCCGTCCCTTGAAACCGCGAAGTCGGTGCCGAACGGCGATTTGCCCTCAATCGTTGCGCCCGACGTAGTGCTTGTGACCTTGCCCATAGCTATGACAGGAGGAACGTCGTTGAAATAGCGGCCAGTGTCTGCCCACCTCCCGACATAGTCGTAGGTTTTTCCGTTGAACGTTTTCGGCAACTCGAAACAAGTAAGCTCTATCGTTGTCTGCGGAGGGACGATGACTGCATAGTTCATCCCCATCGCATCGCCGATAGTCGCATCGGTGTCAGTGCCTCCCGTGCTGTTGTAGGTGATTCCAAACACCCACACCAGGACGCGATAAGATGCCCCTCCGACAGGGCTTGAATTGAACAGGCGGCAGACTTTCCCGATGTCGCTGATCTCATACCCCATATTGATAGTCTTGTTCGCCGTGATGGCAGGCAGGTAAAACAGGTTCACGTCAGAGAAGTTCCCGGTGTAGCCCGTCGACAGCTGCATAGTGCCCTTGAGCCGCATTTCTCCGCTTACTCCGTTGAGATATGCCATCGGGTCACCCGAGTTGTCCTTAGTTTGGCTTTCCAGTCGTCCGTTGCGGAATATCCAGCCTGCGATGTTGGCATTCTCCGCCAGCAAGAGACCGGTGGCGACACTCTCGAACGATGCGCCGAAAGAGTTCCACTTCGATGTGTCGGTGGGGGCTGTGCCGCTGAATATTCCCGCGTCCGTCCGGGCGACATAGTATGCGCCATCGTACTTGACCGCATCAACTCTGTTCGCGTAGCCGTAGTAGGTCGCCGATGCATCGTATTCGCCTCTGAAGACGAGTGCCGGGCTGTCGCCCTTTTCGCCTTTCTCGCCGGAGAACCGGACGGGGGCGCTCCATTCCTGCAGGAGGGTGTCGTCATCGCCCGAAATCTTCGCCATTGTCGCCCACAGGTACTCCAGCGCCCCGACCGTAGGGACTGCGGTGTCCCAGCCGTCCGGGGTGCGCTCGGTCGTGACGATTGACGGAGGGGCGGTCGTCGAGCCGTTCTTGGCGTAGCGGTACTCATAGTAGTCGCCCGTCGCCCCCTTGACTTTCGCCCACCTGTAGTCGCTCGGATGGAAGCTGTCCTTGGGATTGTCGTCCGTGTATGTGCCTATCCACGCCCCTGCGAGTTCGCCCGGTGTCTCGCCGACAAGGCGAAGCCCTCCGCCGCTCGTGAAGCGCAGCGCGGTGGCCGTGAGGAGGCGTGTCCCGACATTCTGCGTGAATGTGTGGCCGCCGTCATCGCTGTACTTGATATGGAGGTAGGATGGTTTTCCGTCCGCGCCATCAGCCCCCGGGTCGCCTTTCACGCCAGCCGCCTGCACCTGCCAGTAGGCGGCCTCGGTCGGGGCGTGTCCCTTGGAGGCCGTGGCGTTGATGTACCTGTATGTCGATGTCACGCCGCTCACGGTGTAGGAGACCTCGTCGCCATTGTAGTAGGTGTAGGAGGCGTTGTAAACCCCTCGGTACAGCCCGACCGGGCTCTCGTCCCCGCCTTGGTTCTGAATGAGCGTGCCTTTCAGCCGCAGCTTCCCGTCTCCGGCGGAGTTAAAGTCGAGAGCGTCCCCGAGCTTCATCGCGTCAGCGACCATATCGAAGTAGCTGTCTCCGTCCCCGGAGACGACCCTGTCCGTGGTCACGCGCCCCGGCAGCACCTCGCTGTAGCCGTACAGGGAGACGAATGACCGCTCCCCGTTGTACTCGCTGTTCAGTATGCCGACAAGGAATAAATAATAGCCGTCCATATCCGTCATCCCTATGGCGGTAGGGGAGATGTGGAATGTCGCCGCATCGCTGTCCCGAGCCGCCTTGATGTACAGGTAGTAGCCCTGCGCGGTGTCGGTCAGGACGGCGCTCGTGAACGCCCCGACACTCCAGAAGCGGTACTCGCTCACCTTGTGCGAGGAACTCAACGAGCTTATCCCGAGGGTGAGGTGCTGGATGAGACCAGCGTCCGCCGTGAGCTTCATCGTGTCGTTGTCGTAGGTGACGGAGTGCGCCACCGCCGACGGGTTCGTCCTGTTGTTCACGAATCGGAACTGCAAGCTCTCATCTCCGACAAGCAGGGACATCGTCCGGACGGATATCGGGCTGACGGCCGAGGTGTAGTTGTTCAGCATAGCCTCCTCCAGCATCTTTGCCGTCTCCTGTGCGTCACGGAAGCGGCGTTTGGTGAACTGCACGGACTTCGCATAGTTATCATCGATGACAACCTCCTGCGCCTCGAGGGTCTTGACCGTGCTGCTGAACCCGCCGGAGACCGTCTCGTTCGAGAGGGTAATCTCCGGGCTGTGCGGCTTGTTGATGTAGTCTTTCACGCCCGTTATGCGGACGAGGGCGGGGGCTTTCTGAAAGCGCTCGTCGGTGAACTGGACATATCCGCCGAGGATGATCTTCCCTCCGATGTTGAGCCAGTCCTTTTTCGCCCATATCCCGTCGAGCGTCCCCGAAAAGGTGAATTTCGTGTCCTCGTTCTCGTACATATACCTGATCCCGGCGCGGAACATATCCCACGATGCCCCGCTCTTGGAGGCGTTGTCGCAGATGTACGCCTGCGGCATAGCGCAGTGGAAGACTGCGTAGGTGTCCCCGGCGGCTGGCTTGTAGGTGTCGTTCGGCATCGTCTCCCCGTCAATCTCCTGCGGGACAAGCTCGAAGCGCCGTCCGAGTTTCGACACGCCCCGCTCCGTCTTCGCCTCGTGGATGTACTTGACC
>CAVIXF010000030.1:3640-13450 GCA_963646585.1 Candidatus Gastranaerophilales bacterium HUM_1
TGACCTCCAGCTCGCGCCCGGCGAGCATCCCGCTTTGGAAGATGACGGTCATCGTCTCACCCTCGATGAGGTAGTCTTCGAAGTTCGGGCAGGGGGCGGAGGCGGGGTCGCTGTCCGTGAAGTCGTAGAAGTTCTTGTCAGCGTCCACGACAATCACCTGTCCGGCCGTCCCCACGCGCTTCGGGCTGATGTCCGAGCAGTCGAGGCAGTCCTCCGCCATAGAGGAGAGTTCCCTGTCGTTGCGCCGCAGGGAGAGGCCATCGGCGGAAGAGACATAGCCCCGTGCCGAGCCGCTGTCGAACCCCTCCTCATCCTCGAAGTGCGTGCCGTCGAAGCGGAGCGTCTGCCCTTTCGGGAGGAGGAGAGCCGCGCTCCCGTAGGTTGACGGGTCGATGTTGTCCTCCCCTCCGGCGACAAAGAGGATTTCCACGGGCATAGAGTCCCCGCTGTTGCTGCGCCCGATGTCCGGGAGGAAGCCGTTGCCCCGCCCATAGGAGAGGGCAAGGGGTGCGCTCCTGTTGTACTCGACCTTGTGGAGGGAGACGGTCTTGCCGACAATCTCGTACTCGGTGTCAAAGGTCGTGGCCATCTGCTGCAGGGCTTCGAGGCAGTGGAGCTTGTCGTAGGAGATGAGCTTCTCCGCTCCGTCGATGCATTCCCCGACCGTCCAGCCGCTGTCCCGGCGGTTCATATTGTCGACGAACATCTGCAGGTGCTCTATCGGCTTCGCCGTGAGGGGGAATGTGATTCTCGCGTCAACGGTGTTGCGGAATATCCACCGCTCCGCCCGGGTCTGATACGCCTCGAGTGTCACCGTGTACTCGAAGTTCCGGCTGTGCTTCATTTTCAATGCCTCGGGACGCTCGAGGGTGTAACGCTCGCCCTGGTAGTCGATGTATGCCCCGACGGGAATCTCCGTGAATATCGGGAGGGCGAAGTAGAGGACGACGCTGTGGTCTCCCATTATAGCCCTGTTCCTGTAGCTGTTGTCATCGACGATGACATCAAGGATGACCTCGCCGCCGCTGCTGTATATCTTCATATCTTGTTGTTTGCCGTTGTTATTTTCATCTGAAATGCCGTATTCCGGGCGTTAAGCCCGAAAAGGCATAAGGTTACCTCTCCCTCTCCGAAAGCCCCGTGAATCGCCCCGTTTCGCCCCCGCGTCCTATGTGAACTGATAAAGCTTGCCGTTGCCGAGCTTCGTCGCCTTGATGACCGTGAGGAAAGGGAAGTCTTCCGCCTGCACCTGCGCGAGGGCCGACTTGAGGGAGGTTGAGTTCGTGAAGAACTTCCCCTCCACGCCGTTGTCGACCTGCCTGAAGTGAACGAGGCAGCGACCATCCCCGTGCTTCGTACGCACATCGGGGAGGAAGCCGATGACCTCGATCTCGGTGTTCAGAATGTCGGTAATCGAGACCTGCTGGCAGTTGAAGATTTTGTCCTCGTCCGCCTGTTTGATTCCGAGTTCGCTGAACCGTTTCATCTCCGCACCTAATCTTCGGGCAGCCCCCGCTCGTCGCAGTCCGCCTCGACTGCCGCCTTGAGCGTCCTGCGCTCGGCGAGGAATGCTGAATACGCCGCCTTGACCGCCTCCGCCTCATCCCCGGTGATGACACCGAGCGCGACGCTGTTGTACTCGTTGACGAGCTTCTGCTCGTGGCTCTGCGCCCAGCGGTCGGCGATGACCGCTGAGACCACCTTGCGCCGCGTGAGAGGCTCCCA
This sequence comes from Candidatus Gastranaerophilales bacterium HUM_1, assembly GCA_963646585.1. GTDB lineage: Bacteria > Bacteroidota > Bacteroidia > Bacteroidales > UBA932 > Cryptobacteroides. The sequence continues at coordinate 5,366 of CAVIXF010000030.1, forward strand.
CACCGTCACCTCTTCGCAGCTCCACTGCGTGCGGGGCGTTTCTCCCTCCTCCTGCTGCTGCGCCGCAGGGGCGGTCTCCTCCTTGATGTTGTATCGGTACAGGACGCTCCCGTTGCCGACAGCCTCGAACTTCGAGGGCTTGTTGTCATAGTATGCTTTCATAATACTGTGGATAAATAATTTTCCTTAATAGATTCCGGCTCTTGCTGTGCTTCGCCCAGCCGAGCCAAGGGGCGACAGCCTGCTTGTAGGCTTTCAGCTCCGGCGGAGGGTCAGCCCGGTTCAGCCGTGCCGCCGCCCTGCAGAAATTCTGTTTTATGCCCTTGCGGATGAGACGCTGCCGCCTGTAGAACTTGTAGCCGACATAGTCTATCGCACGACCCCGCCTGTCGTAGCGGTTCTCCGCAACGGGAAATATCTGCCAGTTCCCTTTCATCGTGAGCCGCAGCTCCGAGAGTTCCTCCCGGAGGACGGCGAGGATGTAGTGCAGCCGCTCCTTGCTGTCCGCGAGTACGATGATGTCGTCAGCGTACTCCGCCGCATCGACTCTTTCCACCTCGTTGAGCCGGTGCATCATATAGCACAGGAAGAGGTTGCCGAGGTACTGCGAGAGGTAGTTCCCTATCGGGAGACCCTCCGCGCTGTCGATTATCCCGTCAAGAAGCCACAGGAGGTCGGGGTCTTTCAGCCGTCGGCGGATAATCCGCTTCTCGACCTCGTGGTCTATGCTCGGGTAGAACTTCTTGATGTCGATTTTGAGGCAGTACAGCGGGCGACCCCTGTAAAATTCAATCTTCCTCGCGACATATCTCGCACAGCCCTCTATCCCGCGCCCCTTGACGCAGCTGAATGTGTTGTGCGTGAATGTCCGCACCCATATCGGCTCGAGGACATTCATAATGGCGTGGTGGACTATCCTGTCCGGGTAGTAGGGCAGCCGGTAGATGGCCCGCTCTTTCGGGTCGTGGACTGTGAAGACATCATACCGCGATGTCCTGTAGGTCTTGTTCTTGAGGGCTTCGTGCAGGGCGAGAATGTCCGCTTCACGGTTCTTGTCGTGCGCACGGACACCGTAGGACGCGCTTTTCCCCCGACGGGCTTTCTTGTCAGCCAGCTGGAGGTTCTCAATGGAGATTATTCGCTCATATAGATTACCGATGCGCTTCATCGTCTCTTTCCGCTTTGCTTTTCTTAATCGGGGCGTTCGAGGCGGTCTCCCGTCCTACCAGCCCCTTTCGGGGGTACTTGAAATTTTTTACCGAGTGGTAAGGCCGTCATCCTTTCCCTCTGGCCACGTTCGGCGGTTGCCCGCTTCCGGAAGCCATTAGATTTCATCCAAGCATAGGTGAGAGCCGATGTTCGCGTTCGCATTCGAGGGGGTGTTATTCGAGTTCGCATAGACGAAGCCTGCATTCGCACCGTTATTCGCATTGCCGCCGAACAGGACACCACAAGGATGACCGACCTGTTGTTATATGATATTATTGCATTCTTGTTCCAGTTTTCTTTATCGCTTGCTTCGCAAGGGGAGAGCAGCCCACGAGGGGCTGCCGCTCCTCGCGTATCGGGCTAATCGGTTGTCGGCAAGAAGCAAAGGCGAGAGCCGACGTTCGCGTACGCATACGAGGGGGCGGTCTTCGAGTACGCACAGACGAAGCCCGCATACGCACCGTCCACCGCATAGCCGCCGAACAGGACACCCCGAATGGCATTGCCGCTGGATGGGATAGCCGTATAGTGATAGTCGCAGAGGTAGGTCGTGCTTCCGCCGCCGACGGCAGAGGGGATGATGTCCCCCCACTCGCCGAAGATATGCTCTTTGCCGTAGCCGTTGGCTCGCGCCTCGTTGCCGATGTGGCTGTAGCCGTCACCGACTGCGGAGGCGAAGTCCGCCGGGTCTCGGGCGACATAGACCTTTGAAAGCCCCGTGCCGCCGTCCGCGCCGATGTCCACAAGCACGCCGTCCTCCCACTGAAAAATATGCCCGAAAGGTATCTCCACGCCCCTGTACCTGTTCACGGAGACGGTGGCGAAAGTGCTGTCATCCGCGTTCTTGACGGTGAGGGAGACAACGCCGCTGCGGTTGCCGAGCGTGTCGGTGTAGCCGCAAGGGACGAACGGGTAATAGCCGTTGAATGTATTCCACACCGTGCTGTTCACGGTCGTAACGCCGTCGCCGAGACCTCCTTGCGCATAGCCGCTCGCGTCCTTGGCGGCGTTGTAGCCCGCCTGGCAGTTGAGCGTGGCGTACTCCGTGACGAAGAGCCAGTAGAGGGTCTTCTGCGTGCCGTAGGTCATACAGTTCCACGACGTGCTTCCGCTCTTGCGGTTGCGGGCGTAGGCGCGGAAGCTCGTGAGGCTTATGCTTGTCGCCGGTCTCCCGAGGGCTGTCCTGTATGTCCCGTCCCACTCCGACTGGTTGCCGCAGCCACGGTAGTCGGCGTCAGTGTTCACGACGGAGGCGAGCTTGGAGGTGCTGCGCTGGACGGTCGCCTGATACGCGCTGACATAGCGGCGCGGTACGGCGTGATAGCCGGGCAGCGGATACTCGCTGATGCGCACGCGCCGTTTCGTGCCGTCCGTCTCGAACTTGCGGTAGTGGAGCGGTATCTCCACCATTACCTGCCCCCGCGAGCCGTCACGGGTCTGCCCCGTCCAATCGAGGGGATTGAGGTACTCGGTGACATTCCCGTCGTCGTCGAGCAGGCAGCCCCTCATCCGGCTCTGAACAGGGAGGGACTTGTGGAGGTCGCCGTTGCCGATGCGCGTGCAGGTCGGGCTGCTGACCGTCGTGTCGAACTCCACGCCGTAGGAACACTGCTCCTCAAGGTAGGGGAGGAGGGTCGCGAGAGCCGCTTTCTTGCTCTCGCCGTTCTCGAGGACTTCCGTATAGAGGTCATACGGGTTCGCGTCCTCGGCTTCGGGGAGATCCGCGAGGGACTTCCCGTTCTGAAATGCTGTGATGACTTTCAGCAGCACTGCCTCTTGGTCAGGTGTAAATGACATATTGCCTTGAATGTTAAAAGGTTAATACATATATATATTTATCTCTCTCTAAATGAAGCGGAACTCTCGCGACGAGGTAAACCGCAGGGCGGCCTCGCCGTTCACCAGCCGCAGGATGTCCGGGACATCGAGCGGACTGCCGATGACCGTGAGCGTGAGTGAGAACTGAAGCCAAACGCGCCCCGTGGCCGAGAAGTCCGACACCGAGCAGCTCTTGTAGTGGCAGGGGTACTCTCGCTGCAGGGGGCGGCAGTAGAGGCGGCGCTCCCCGGGCTGCGTAAGGTCGTGCAGGAGTGCGTACCAGTTGCGCCACATCTCCGCGAGACCGTCGGCACGCAGGAGACAGGAGAGCTTGACATCCGCGCTCTTGTAGGTCACGGGGCTGTCCCCGTCATACTCCGCCCCGGGCTGTGTTGTGATGTTCCGCAGGAGAGCCGTCTTGACGCTCGGGACGCGGGCTATCTCCGACACCGACCCCCGCAGGAGGGCAACGCCGTAGTCGCTGAAAGGCACGCCGTCCAGCCGATAGCCCGTTTGGGGCGCAATGTCGCCGCCTGTCGGGGCTTCATAGGTGTAACCGTCCAGCGGATAGTCGTCGGCGAATTTCAGCGACAGGAAGCCCAAACGGCTGTAATAGTCGAGGCTCGACTGGCTGACGAGCCGCAGGCGGAATGTCCGTCCGACCTCCTCGCAGCGGAACTCGTGAACCGCCTTGTCGGAGAGGAGCGCGAGGAAGCTGTGCAGGTTCCCGACCTCCCCCTTGACGGCGAATTTCAGAGTGACATCGCGAGTATTGAGGACGGGGGCGGAGAGGTCGCATTCAAGGCCGTCCTCCTCCTGCCAGTCATTGCTCGGCACGGTCTTGAGGGGCGGGAAGGCTATGAGGCCGTCCCAGCCGCCATCGATGACATACACGCCGAAGCGCTCATAGACATCGACCCCGTCAATGAAGAGGCAGCCGTACTTCGTCATAGCACAATCGCGTTTTCGGTTGTCGTCTTGACGCAGGTGCTTCCCGGCTCGACGGTCGTGAAGACCACCGCCCAGCGGGACGCGCTGACGAGGGCTTTCGCCCCGTGCAGGACGATGACCTCGTGCCTCTCGAGTGTGTCGCACTTGACCGTTGCGCTCGTGCGTCCGATGAGGACAGCCCGGTCGGGGTTCTTGAGGGTGATGTCGCCCGCGTCGATGTAGATGCCGTACCGCTCAACCCCGCAGCGCTTGAACAGGCGGAATGTCGCCGTGTTCGGGAAATGGCGGGAGACGCAGAACTCGATGCCCTGCGGAGAGAGGAACAGGCGGAGGAGGGCTTCGAGGTCTTCCTCCCCTGTGAACCTGTCGCACGCCCCAATATGCTTCGCCTGCGCGTGAATCTTGCCTATTATAGCCCTTATATCTTGTTCCATACTCGAATTATTTAATTTTCAGTCCTTTGAGTGAAATGTCGTTGAGCGTGTCCTTGACCGCCTTGAGGTTCGTCTCCACGGCGGCGAGCCTGTCCGTGTTGCTCTCTATCGCGAGGACGCTCGCGAGGATAGCCCCGGTGTTGGAGACGAGGAGCTTCGTGTTCTCGCTGATGCTGTAGGTGTGTCCCTGCACGGTGGTCATCCGTCCGTTCAGCTCGTCGACGCTGTCCTGCGAGGCTGTGGCTATCCCTTTCTCCGAAGCCTCGCGGCTCGCCTCGTCTGTGACCGTGAACGCGTTCTTTACACTGTCGGGGAGGTTCTCCCATATCTCCGCGAAGTCTTCCCCCACGGCATTGAGGTCATCCGCAAACGACCCCATCGAGCCTATGACCGCGTCGAGAGCCATAGTGCCGTCCCCGTTCGGAAACCACTTTGACTTGTATTTGTTGAATATCTCGCCGAGCGGCTCTTCGAGGAACTTCTGAACGAGCATCCGCTTCATAATGTCGGCCACGATGTCGTTCACCTTGTCCCCCCACGCCTCGGCGTAGTCCTCCCCCTCTTGGAACGCATCGAAGAAAGCGTCCCCGAGTTCGGAGGCGATGTCGGATGCCGACCCTCCGATGATGTCCTCCACGATGTCGTTGATGAGCGCGACCGCCTCCTGCCCAAGTTCCTCGATCTGCTGCTCCAAGTCCTTTATCGTACCGCTGTCGGATTTCTTCTTGCTCTGCTCGAGGTCAATCTGCTCCTGTATGAGGAGCTGCTGCTCGGCGATGTTCTCGAGCTGCTCGCGGGTGTTGGCGTACTGCTTCGACCCGAGAGCCTTGTCCACGGTATAGCCGAGCTTGGCGTAGGTGTCCGTGAGACCGCTGACCGCCGCATTGAGGAGTTCCGTCCGCTTTCGGGAGAAGTCCTCCTTGAGCGCACGCCGCTCCTGTATGGTGTTGATTATCGTCGCTGCGGTGAGGAAAGGGGAGGCGAGCGTCTCGGGTCTTGTTGTAGCCCATATCCCCGTCCACAGAGCTTTCTTCGCGGCGGTCTCGTACTCGTCACGCGCCTGTGCCATCTCGCTGTAGGCTTCCCCGACGACCCGCACGCTGTCGTCCCAGTTGCGCTTCATATTCTCGATTTCCGGGTGTTCGAGCGAGTACCGCAGGTCATCGACCCTCTCCTGCAGGCTCTCTATCTCCTCCTGCTTCGACTTGTCCTGATTGAAGAGGTTGGCTATGGCCATAGCTATCGACAACGCCGCCGAGATGACGGTGAGGATGACCGAGGCTTTCTCAACCGTGGATATGGCTGTTGCCGCCGTCGCCGCAGTGGCGGTCATCGAAGCGGAGGACATCGAGACGAGCTGCACGATGCCGTTTATCATAGAGAGGGTCGAGGTGGCGATAGTTCCGGCCGTCGAGATGATCTCCCCGGCCGTGCCGCCCACCGTGTCGCCTATCTCCTCGAACTCGTCCACGCACTCCACAAGGGTCTTGTAGAGGTCTTCCCACTCCTTGATGCTGCGCTTGCTCACCCCGACATCGGTCTTCGCTGTCTCCTTGTTCAGAGCTTTCTGCGCCGCCGTGACTTTCGCCCTCGCTGTCGCGAGCTGCTTGCTGTCGGCCGTCCCCGACTTCTCGAGCTTGTCAAGTTCCGCCTGCGCGTCCGAGAGGACTTTCTTGAGCCGCTCCAGCGATGCGTCCGCTATCTGCTCGCACCACGCCTCAAAGGAAGCCTCGCGGCTTGCGAACTCCGTGTCTATGGCGTTCAGAGCCTCGTCCCTGTTCCGGGACAGCTCGCTGACATTCCCCTGCGTCACCCCCTCGCGGAGGGTCGTGCCGGTCTTCGTCTCGGCGTTCCAGTCGGTGTACATCTGCGAGAGGGCGGCGTAGTACTCCCTGTCGACCGCTTCGCGCTGCTGGTTGTAGTCCAGGACATCGGAGAGCATCGTCTCGAGGGCTTCCCGGTTGCGCCGCACCTGCGTGTCGGCTGCGTACTTCGCGTAGGCCTCCAGCTGCGCTTTCTCCTCCCCGGAGAGGTCGGCGGCTGTGACGGTCTCCCTGTAGGCGAGTTCGTCGGCCTTGCTGCCGTTCGGGTTCGCTTTCTGCCACTCAAGCACCTCGATGTCTCGGAGGCGCTCGACCATCTCTGCCTGCCGCTTCTCGTTGGCGAGCATAAGGCGGTCATACTCCAGCTGCGCCTCGGCCTCCTCCTTGGCGTAGCCCTCTTTCATCCCCTCTATCTCCGCCTCCCTTATCGCGAGGGCGTTCTCCTTTGCCGCCATAGCCCGCTCGGAGTTCTTCCCCTGTAGCTGACTTTCCCGTTCGGCGGCTGTATCGGCCGTCTTGTCCGCCGCCGTGGTCTTCGTCTTAGTGTCGACGGAGTATGCGTCAATCTTGCCCTGCGCCAGGGTGATGTTAGCCCGAATCCGGGCGGCCTCCTCGGTGTTGAGCTGCGCGTCCTCCATAGCCTCAAGCAGCCCCTCCTGCTCCTCCTTGTACTTCTTCCAGTAGGCCTTGTCTTTGATGACCTTTGTCGGCTCGCCGTTCTTATCCTCCTCCGTTGCGATGTCGGTCTTCGTGGCGGTGCTTGAGCCGTACAGGCGGTTCGCTTCCGCCATAGTGTCGTTGTATATCTTCCTCGCCTCCGCCGCTGCGTCCAGCTGCTTCCGGAGGGCGTTGTCGGTGTAGCTGCCGCCTCCTCCGAACATCCCGCCGCCGGTGAACACGAGGCGGTCAAACTGGCTGACCACATCGCGCAGCTCGTCCGTCATCTCCTCCTTGCCCTCAATCACCGGGACAATCTTCCAGTAGTAGGTCTCGGCGAGGCTGAAACCGTCCTCTCCCTTTTGGTCTCCGAACCGCTTCTTTAGAAGCTCTCTGACAGATTTTTTGGCGGATACCTCCTTGTCCGCGTAGGTGTCCGCTGCGCCGCTCGTCGCCTTTTCGAGGGCGCGTGCCTTGGCGGCCTCGACCGCCGCCGTGGTTATGGCCTTGTACGCCCCCTCGACATCCTGCAGGGCTTCCACCTCTTTGCCCAGCCCTGTGAGATAGCTGCCATATTGGCTGATTATCGCCTTTTTCGCCGCCTCGTATTCCTCCGTGCCCTCCTTGGCGGCTTTCAGCCGGGCGAAGAGGCTGTCTATCTGCACGCGCTCGGAGGCCACTGACTTCTGATACTCCGCCGTTGTCTTGTTGAGCTTCGCCTGCGCCTTTTCAGCGTCCGTCTGCGCCGTGGCGAGTTTGTATGTCCCGACGGCGAGAGCCGCCACCGCAGTCCCCACGAGGACATACGGGTTCTTGGCGAGGACGGTGTTGAGTGCGGCGGTCTTCGTCCGGAGGACATCCGTCACCGCCTGCATCTTCGTCATCCCGGCCATTTGCGCGAGGGTCGCCTGATAGCGGAGTTTCTCGATGGTCGAGAGCGTTATTACTGTGGCCTTATATACGCCGTATGCGGCTATCACCTCGGCTATCGCCTTGCCTATCTTCTCATAGTTCTCGACAAGGCCGGAGACCGCGCCTATCGCGCCGCTGATGACACCCTCGGACTGCTTGCCGATGTTGTTCACCATCTGCTCAATAGCGTCCTCGAGGTTGGATATCTGTCCCGTGATGGTCTGTGACTGCGCGGCCATAAGACCGCCGAACTTGCTGCCCTCGGAGGTGAGGCTGATGAT
>CAVIXF010000031.1:0-13346 GCA_963646585.1 Candidatus Gastranaerophilales bacterium HUM_1
GTTAAAAACTCTATAAGATTGCGCATATTTTCACTTGTAAGTGAAAACAGCACCCGCCGCCCATAATGAAACGGACGGCGGGCATATACAAAAGCCGGCAACGCGGCAGACCGCTTTTTAGATAAGCGCACAACCTGTCATTGCGGCGGGTTGTGCAATCCCCATCAGCTTCAAGATGGTAGGCGCCACGTCCGCAAGGCGGCCGTCCCGGACGGTCTTCACCCCGTCGCCCGCATTGATGACGATGAACTGCACCGTGTTGAGCGAGTGCGCGGTGTTAGGAGTCCCGTCGGCGTTCACCGCGTGGTCGGCGTTTCCGTGGTCGGCCGTGAGCAGAACCGCATAGCCCTGAGCCACGGCGGCCTCCACGACCCTCTTCACGCACTGGTCAATCTTCGCCACGGCGCGGCAGATGGACGTGAACACGCCCGTGTGACCCACCATATCCCCGTTGGCGAAATTGAGGATGATCATATCTTCCTTTCCCGTGTTTATCGCCTCCACAAGCTTGTCGGTGACCTCCACCGCGCTCATCTCCGGAAGCAGGTCGTAGGTCGGGACCTTCGGCGAGTTCACGAGTATGCGGTCTTCGTTCTCGAACTGCGCCTCGCGGCCTCCGTTGAAGAAGAAGGTCACGTGCGCGTATTTCTCCGTCTCGGCTATGCGCAGCTGCCTCTTGCCCGCCTTCGCCACCGTCTCTCCGAGGGTGTCGGTGACGTTCTCCTTCGGGAAGAGGATGTGGACTCCGGTGAATGAGGAGTCATAAGGGGTCATACAGCAGTAGTAGAGCGGAAGAGTGTGCATCCCGTGCTCCGGCATATCTTTCTGGGTGAGGGCCGCGGTGATTTCGCGTGCGCGGTCGTTGCGGAAGTTGAAGAATATGACCGCGTCGCCCTCCTCGATTTTTCCGAGAGCGTTGCCGGAGGCGTCGGTGATGACCGTCGGCCTGATGAACTCGTCGGTCACATTCTCCCTGTATGAAGCCTCGATGGCCTCTGTCGCCGAAGTCGCCTTCTCGCCCTCGCCGTTCACGAGCAGGTCGTAGGCCGCCTTAACGCGGTCCCACCTCTTGTCGCGGTCCATCGCGTAGAACCTTCCGCAGACGCTCGCCACCTTTCCGCAGGTCTTGGACATCTCGCCCTCAAGCTCCTCCACGAAGCCCTTTCCGCTGTGAGGGTCGCAGTCGCGCCCGTCCATAAAGCAGTGCACGAACACGTCCTTGATTCCAAGGGACTTCGCCACTGAAAGAAACTCATAGACGTGCTCCTGCGTCGAATGCACGCCTCCCTTCGACATCAGCCCCATAAGGTGGAGCTTCTTCCCGCTCTTGGCGACATAGTCGTAAGCGGCCTTGATCTCCGGGTTTTCGAGCAGCCTGTGCTCGCGGCAGGCCATATTTATTTTCACGAGATCCTGATAGACGACCCTTCCGGCCCCGAGGTTGAGGTGTCCCACCTCCGAGTTGCCCATCTGCCCCTGCGGAAGACCCACCGCCTCGCCGCAGGCCTGAAGGTGTGAATGAGGATATTTTTCGCGGAGCGAGTCGATGTACGGAGCCCCCTGCGTGTAAATCGCGTTTGTCCAGTTGTGTTCGCCCTCGCCCCATCCGTCGAGGATCATAAGAAGTACTTTCTTGCTCATCTTCATATCATTTATTTTGACTACCTTTGCGCCCGCAAAGGCAGCTGGATTTGCGTCCGCAAAGGTAGGAAATATTCAAGGAAAATATGTCAAGGAAAAGAAAATTCGGTGCGCGGAAGGACCGCGAAAAAAGGCAGATTCCCGTGTTGGAGGGAACGGTGCAGATGACGAGGGAGGGATATGCCTTCATCATAGTCGAGGGTGAGGATGACGACGTCTATGTCAGAGCCTCGAAAATCGGAGGAGCGCTCCACGGAGACCGCGTGAGAGTCGCCGTGACCCGTGAGAAGACGGAGAAGTCGAGGAGAGAGGGATATGTCGTCGAAATCGTCGAGAGGTCGAAGCGTCCGTTCGTCGGAATACTCCACATCTTCGACGGACAGGCCTGGGTGCTGATGCAGAGCCGGAATATGCCTTACGACATCGTGGTCTCCGACCTTGACGCGCATCCGGAAGCTGAGACGGGGATGAAGGTCGCCGCAGCCGTGGACTTCTGGAAGAAGGGGGACGCCTGCCCTACGGGACATATAGTCGACGTGCTCGGAATGCCGGGCGAGAACGAGACGGAGATGCACGCGATTCTCTCCGAATTCGGACTGCCGTACCGTTTCGAGCCGGAGGTGGAGAACGCCGCCGACAAGATTCCGGTGAAGATTCCTTCCGGGGAGTACAAGGTTCGCCGCGACTTCACCAAGACCCTGACTTTCACCATAGACCCTGCGGACGCGAAGGACTTCGACGACGCGCTCTCGTTCAAGAAACTGGACAACGGGAACTATGAGGTCGGCATCCACATCGCCGACGTGTCCTACTATGTGCAGCCGGGTTCGGCCGTCGACGAGGAGGCGCGTCTGCGCGGCACTTCCGTCTATCTGGTGGACCGCACCGTGCCGATGCTGCCGGAGAAGCTCTGCAACAGGCTCTGCTCCCTCCGCCCGCACGAGAAGAAGCTCACTTTTTCCGCCGTGTTCGAGATAACCCCTCTCGCGAAAGTGGTCACGAGGTGGTTCGGACGCACGATAATCGATTCCGACTACCGTTTCGCCTACGAGGGGGCGCAGACCATAATCGAGACCGGAAAGGTCGTGAAGGGCTATGAGACCTCGGTTGACGGGGTGACGACAGTCGTGCCGGACGAGGTGCAGGATGCAGTCCTGACCCTTAACAAGCTCGCCGCCAAGTTCCGCAAGAAGCGTTTCGCCTCCGGGGCCATCAGTTTCGAGCGTCCGGAGATGAAGGTCGAGGTCGATGAGTTCGGCCGTCCTGTCGGCGTGACGCAGAAGATTTCAAAGGAGGCTAACTGGCTCATCGAGGAGTTTATGCTTCTGGCCAACCGCTGCGTGGCGGAGTTCGTGGCTACGGGTGCGAACCTCGACAAGGACGGATACGCCGTCACCGGAAAGGCTCCGGCGAAGGGATGGAAGGAGGAGAAGACCTTCGTCTATCGTGTCCACGACGAACCGGATATGGCGAAAATCGACAATCTGCGCGGCTTCGTGGGCAACTTCGGCTACACCCTCGGCAAGGTCGCCGACGGGAAGGAGTTCTCGAAGGAGCTGAACGGACTTTTCAGCGCGGCCAAGGACAGGCCGGAGTTCAACGCGATCGAGCTGCTGTCGTTGAGGACTATGGCGAAGGCCCGCTACGACGTGAACAACATCGGCCACTACGGGCTCGCCTTCACCTATTACACCCACTTCACCTCTCCGATCCGCCGCTACCCCGACCTTATGGTGCACCGCCTTCTCGCCTCCTATCTCGCCGGAGGGAAGAGCGCGGACAGGGAGTATTACGCGAATGCCTGCAAGTACGCCTCCCAGCGCGAGGTTGTCGCGTCCGAGGCCGAGCGGGCGAGCATCAAGTACAAGCTCGTCGAGTTTATGCAGGACAAGGTCGGGAACGAGTTCGACGGGCACATCTCCGGCCTCACGGAGTGGGGTATGTATGTGGAGATTGAGCCGACGAAGATTGAGGGTATGGTCGCCCTGCGCGACGTCCGCTCCGACTTCTTCCAGTTCGACGACGAGCACTACCGCCTCGTCGGCCGCCGCACGGGCAAGGTCTACAATCTCGGCGACGCGGTCCGAATCCGCGTGAAGAAGGCCAATCAGGAGCAGTGTCTGCTTGACTATGAACTTGTCGAGCCTGACGCTCCTGAGCGCACCCCACGCGAGCGGGGTGACAGGGAGTCCGGCGAGTCGCCCGAATCACGCAGTCCGCGCAGGTTCCGTGGTTCACACGGTTCATCCCACGGTTCACGCCGGTCAGGAGGCTCCCGCAGGCCGCACAGGGGCGGAAAGTCCCGCGGGACCGGCGGAGCGGGCAAGTCAGGAAAGGACGGCGGAAGTCAGTCCTGAGTGAGAGCGGCCTTGACCTTGGCTGCGAGCGCCGGGCCGACGAGGGCGGCGACATCGCTCTCCGGGGCGGCGGCGATGCGGGCGACCGAGCCGAAATGCAGGATGAGCCGCTGTTCGGTCTTCGGTCCGACTCCCGGAATCTTGCTGAGGGCGGACTCTATCTGCGCCTTGCTGCGGAGACTGCGGTGGAAGGTGATGCCGAAGCGGTGCGCCTCGTCGCGGATCTGACGGAGGACCTTGGAGGCCTGCGAGTTCATATCGAGGAAAAGCGGATAGGGGTCTCCGACGCGGATGACCTCCTCCAGCCGTTTCGCAAGCCCGATGACAGTGAGCCTGTCCGTAAGCCCCAGTTCATAGAGAGCCTCGTAGGCAGACGAGAGCTGCCCCTTGCCGCCGTCGATCACGACCAGCTGCGGAAGGTCGTCCGGAGCTTCGGCGAGCATCCTCGAATAGCGGCGGTTCACAACCTCCTTCATAGACGCGAAGTCGTTCGCCCCCACCACGGTCTTTATCTTGAAATGCCGGTAGTCCTTCTTTGACGGCGCGGCGTCCCGGAACACCGTGCAGGAGGCCACAGGGTTCGTCCCCTGGATGTTCGAGTTGTCGAAGCACTCGATGTGACGGGGCAGCTCCTTCATCCCGAGCGCGTCCCGCAGCTCCTCCATAACCTTCATCCGGAAATTGTCCGGGTCGGTGTGCTCGCGCTGCTTCATCGCGTTGAACCTCATCTCCTTGGCGTTCTTCGCGCTCAGCTCCAGCAGCGCCAGCTTGTCCCCGCGCACCGGTATCCTGAACTCCACGCCCTCAATCTCCACATCCGGCAGGAACGGCACGATGACCTCGCGGGACAGCCGCCCGAACTTCGCCTCAATCTCCCCGATGAATGTCCCCAGCACCGTCTCCTGCTCCTCCTCGATGTTCATCTTGAATCCGAGGTTCAGCGACTGCACCACACTCCCGTCAATGATTCTCATAAAGTTGCCGAACGCCTCTCCCGGGTCGACGACGAGGGAGAACACATCGTAGCTGCCCTGTGACGCATTTTGTATCAGTGACTTGCTATAATGCTTGTCCAGGGCCTGCATCTTGACTTTATAGGTTTCGGCCGCCTCGAAGTCCATCCTTTCGGCCGCTTCTGTCATCAGTGTCCGGTAATGCGCTATCATTTCCCGTCCGCCGCCCTTGAGCAGCCTGACCACCTCCCCGATGTTGTCGGCATATTCCTTCTGCGAAATGCCCCCGCAGCAGCATCCCCGGCACCGCCCGATGTGGAAGTTCAGGCAGGGCCGCGTCTTCCCCCGGAGGACAGACTCCGAGGTGATCTTGTTGTTGCAGCTGCGTATGGGGTAGACGTCGTGGAACATCTCCACCAGAGTCCTCGCGTGCATCACGCTCGAATAGGGCCCGAAATAGCGCGAGCCGTCCCTGACCAGCCTCCGCGTGAGAAATACCTTGGGGAACTCGTCGCCGCTGACGCATATCCAGGGATATGTCTTCGAGTCCTTGAGGAGTATGTTGTATTTCGGCTTGTACTGTTTTATGAGGTTGTTCTCCAGCAGCAGCGCGTCCGCCTCGGTCTCCACCACCGAGTACTGCGCGTCGGCGATTTTCGAGACCATCACCGCCGTCTTGCGGGTGAGCCTCTCCGCCGGGACGAAGTACTGCGCCACCCGCTTGTGAAGGTCTTTCGCCTTGCCGACATAGATGATGTTCCCCTCCGCGTCGTAGTAGCGGTAAACCCCCGGCTGATGCGGGAAAAGGGCTATTTTTTCCTTGACTGTCATCTTCGCAAAGATAGGCCATCCGCGCCCCAACTCCAAGATTTTGACGATTTATTATTTTTTTCCTAACTTTGCCCAGATTTTTTCTCCAAGGATAATTGAAAAAATAAATATCAACTAAAATTTCAAATTATGTCTACTATTGCAGAAGAAGTTAAGGCGATAATCGTTGATAAGCTCGGCGTCGAGGCGTCGGAGGTTACCGACAGTGCGAACTTCACCAATGATCTTGGCGCGGACTCGCTTGACAGCGTGGATCTCATAATGGCTCTTGAGCACAAGTTCAATCTTGAACCTGACGACGAGGCCGAGGGCAAAATCGCCACGGTTGCCGACGCGATCGCATATGTCGAGAAGAAAGTAGCCGAGAAAGAGGGAAAATAGTTCCCGGCATAAAACATAAAGAGGGGATTGGCTTGCGCCAATCCCCTCTTTTAGTATATGTACACACCCAAGAGCATCTGGGGGAGAGGATTTGAACCAAGAACCCACCGGGACGCCGGATTGGCTTAAAATGGTGCAGTGCAAGGCTTGCGACGACGCCGACACCGGAGCAACCTCAAGGTTGTGAGGATTCGGCGGAGGAGCATAACGCAGCCCTGCGACCAGAACCCACCGGGATGCCGTTTTAAGCCAATCCGGTTAAAATTCTTTAGGGAAGGAATAGGTAATGGTCATCGTCGGCCGCCTCTCGCCAGCCCCAGGCCCGTAAAGCCGGCAGCTGTAGTACCTGTCCTTGTCAAGCTCCGTGGAGGTGCTTGTGCTCGTCGAGCTGGACTGCGAGGCGTACGCCGCCATCATCATATAATTATAGTAGTTGTTGTAGTAGCTGCTGTAGCCGTAACTTCCGTAGCCATAGCCATATCCCCCGTAACCGTAGCCGTTGTAGAGGCTGTTGTAGTAGGAGCTGTAGGCGAGGGCGCTGAGGTAGTCGTTGTAGCTGGAGCTGCTTGAGGAGCTGGTCTCGTTGATCTCGCTGTGGAGAATCAGGAACCAGATGTCGTACTGCGCCCTGCGCGTCGTGAAGTCCTCCTCGCTCTCCCCGTCCTTCGGGGTCAGCCGGAGAAGTTCCTGGATGTGGTGGCTCACGTCCGGGCGGTAGCAGTTCAGCGAGCGGTCAATCTCGCCCTGGTTCTCGCTGGAGACGCTCGCGTCCGTAAGGCCGGCGAACGACACGAGTTTGTATTCCGACCCGTCCGTCTTCGTCGCCGTGGCGTTTATCCGGCAGGTCGGGCTGAGAATCGCCGGGTAATGCGCGACTTCGCTGTAGTCAGCCGAGGTCTTGTACGGGAACTTGATCGTGGCCCTGTTTATCACGACGCACCCCTCGGCCATAATCTTCTCGACCGCGTCGTCCTTCTCCGCGTCAGTCTTGCTGCCGAAACCCTCCTCGTCCGACTTCGAGAGCATCTCCTTCATCGAAGTCTTCAGGGCTTCCGAAACCGCCTCCTTGAGCTTGTCCGCCCTCAAGACCGGCTTCAGGCCGCATCCGCCGTCGACATAGATCTCCTCTCCGGCCGCTCCACCCGCAACAGGGCAGTCGCTCTTGCAGAAATTGAACGCATACTGGGTCGGGAGCGAGGCGCTTTCCGCGCCGATGAAGTCGGCCGCCCCGAGCATAAACACGAGCGAGGTGTCAATCGGCCCGCGCTCGTCGAAAGTCGAGCGGAACTTCAGCTCCGCGTAGTTGCCTGTCAGATAGTTGTAGTCGTTGGTGCTCACCGCCACCTTGAACATATTGATGCGTCCGCTTCCCGTGGACGGCCGGTCGGCGGTTATGCAGATTCCCGGAAGCGCCGCAGTGTAGTTGCTGACCGTGTCGAGCTTCATCTTCCGGAGCACGGAGAGATATTTCTCGCCGAACGCCCTGGAGAAGTTGAAGGAGAGCGAGTCGCCGCCGTTGTAGGTCGGAACGCCCTCAGTGATGACCCCTTCCGTCGGGTCGTACAGATCCGAGTCGGACTGTCCGGCGTAGATGATGTCCTCGTCGAGCTGCTTCTTCAGCTCGTAGACCCGTATGTTCTGGATGATGTGCTCCTGGCTCTCGTCACGCACGGAGACCGTGTCCTTGGCCACCGCGAAATGGAATTCGATGAACTCCGGATCCGTGCCGAGTGTGAAGTCGGTGGTGTCGGCGATCGGGATCAGCGACAGGGCTGTCTCGCGTCCGTTCCATCCGAAGACGTCGTCCTCAACGCCTCCGACGCAGAGTCTGCGCGAGCTGTAGCCTCCTAGTTCCGAAGACGGCTGCATATCGATGTCCTCAAGGTCGAAAGTGACATTCCCCACCTGCCAGATGTGGGAGTCGGGGATATATTCCTGTCCGAGGGTGTCATCGACGCTGATGCAGGAGAGGCAGCACAGGGCCGCCAGTGACGCGGCGCAGGCCTCGGATATTCTTTTTCCGGAAATCTTCATCGGGATTCGCTATAGACTGTCGTAAAAATTGTTGTAGGCCGCGATATACGACCCGTCCTCAAACGAGGCGGCGTCGTACGGCAGCAGCGGAAGTCCGGTCTCCTTGCAGAAATCCACGGTCTCCGCCGGTATGTCGCCGCTTCCGAGAATCACTCCGTCGGAGTGGCGGACGGCGAGTTTCGCAAGGTTTGTGCCGCTCGGAACGGCGAGAAGTTCGGTGTCTTCGTCGCTGACGTTCCCGAATTTCAGCAGTTCGCGGAACTCCGGCGCGAAAGTCTGCCCCTCTGCGTCGTTGTACAGCGAAACGACCACCTTGCTGCCCGAGAAAATCGGGTCTTCGATGTACGCTTTCTTGAGATAGAGCGGAAGCACATATGAAATCCAGCCGTGGCAGTGGATCACGTCAGGGGCCCAGCGCAGCTTCTTCACCGTCTCCAGCACCCCCCGTGCGAAGAATATGGCCCGCTCGCAGTTGTCGCGGAAAAACTCGCCGCTGTCGTCGAAGCTGACCTGCTTTCTGTGGAAATAGTCCTCGTTGTCAATGAAATACACCTGCATCCTCGCCGAAGAAATCGACGCCACCTTGATGACGAGCGGACGGTCGACATCGTTGATGATTATGTTCATCCCCGACAGGCGTATGACTTCGTGCAGCTGGTTCTTTCTCTCGTTGATGCAGCCGTAGCGCGGCATAAACGAACGGATCTCCTTCTTGCGCTCCTGGATTCCCTGCGGAAGATTTCTTCCTATGCGGGCGATTTTCGATTCCGGGAGATAGGGATATATCTCCGAATTTACAAAAAGGACTCTCTTGACGGATTTTTCCATAATGGGGCCTCCTCGTTTTTACAAAAACTCAACAAAGATAATAATAAATTTTTATAAAATGGCTATCTTTGACCCCTTGCGACATTTTCCGCAAAGATTAGATATGGGGCTAAATGACAGTGGCATAATAAGAAGACGATATGTCAAGACCTTCCTTTCGTCGGTGGTGAGCATCTCGCTCGTGCTGCTTCTGACCGGGGTGGCGAGTCTGCTTCTGGTGTCGGAGAGGAGCGTGTCGGACTATCTGAAGGAGAATATGCAGGTCAGCGTGATGATGAAGAGGAACGTGGGGGAGACGGCCGCGCTGAAGTACAAGAAGAAGATGGACGCGGAGCCTTTCGTCCGCAGTTCGGCATACGTCTCTAAGGAACAGGGGGCCAGGGAGATGGCGCAGCTGCTCGGGGAGGATTTCCTGAGCGTGTTCGAGACGGCTCCGATTCCGGTTTCCATAAACCTCACGCTGAAGGCGGGATATGTCTCTCCGGACTCCCTCGCCGTCGTGAGGGCGGTTCTTGAGAAGTCGCCGGAGGTGGAGGAGGTGGTCTATCAGCAGTCGCTCGTGGACGCTCTGAACTCGAACCTGAGCAAGATATCGCTTTTTCTCGCCGTGTTCATCGCCCTGCTGCTGTTCATCTCTTTCGTGCTGATAAACAACACTGTGCGTCTGAGCGTCTATTCCAAGAGGTTCACCATCCACACGATGAAGATGGTCGGGGCGACGCGGGCGTTCATCCGACGTCCGTTCCTGCTCCAGTCCGCGTTCCAGGGGCTTTTCGCCGCGTTCATCGCCATACTGATGATAATCGCCGGGCTTTTCTTCCTGCGTCATCAGTTCAGCCAGCTCTTCGCCGTGTTCAGCCTCAGGATGCTTCTGGAGGTCATCGCGATAGTCGTGGCGAGCGGGCTGCTCATCTGTCTGGTGAGCACGGGGGTCACGGTGAACAAGCTCATATCCCTGCACAAATCCGAACTTTATTTCTGATTCCCGGAGCACGGGAGAGATTCCCGGTCCGGAGGTCAGGCAAGAAAATATACTCTATATCAAGAAAATATACTCTATATGGATAAACTCACGAATTCTTCTCCCGACAGGATGGCGGTCACTCCGAAGGGGCTCAGGCTGCTTCTCGCGGGCCTGATAGTAATGGTCGCCGGCTATGTGCTGATGTGCGGAGGCGCAAGCGACAATCCCGCCGTGTTCAGCTATGAAATCTTCGACTTCCGCCGCCTCGTCGCCGCCCCGCTGGTGATAATCGCCGGCATCATAGTCGAGATAGTCGCCATAATGGGCTGCCGCAGGAAGACTCACGAAGATTAGGATTCCGAACACTTTACAAGTCGGGATACAATAAGAAAAACAGGATAGCTATGGAATGGTTCGAAGCCATATTGCTCGGGCTGCTGCAGGGACTGACCGAGTTTCTGCCGGTGAGCAGCAGCGGGCATCTTCAGATAGGAAAGGAGCTTCTCGGAATCGAGGCCGCAGAGGATCTCGTCTTCGAGGTGACGGTCCACGCCGCGACGGTGCTCAGCACGATCGTCGTGTTCCGCCGCCAGATCTGGGGGCTGCTGAAGTCCCTCTTCGTCCGGGACGGGCTTTTCAGAAGCGCCGCGCATCCCTCGAAGTTCAACGACGGGACGGACTACGTGCTCAAGATACTCTTGTCTATGGTTCCGGTGTTCGTCGTCGGGATGTTCTTCAAGGACGCGGTCGAGGGCCTTTTCAATTCTATTTATGTCGTGGCCTGGGCCCTGCTCGCCACGGCTCTGCTGCTCCTGCTTTCCGACAACGCCGCGAAGCTGAAATGCGTATGCCGAAGGAGCTGCTGCGCATACAAGGCCCCGCTTGAACAGGCGGGGGCCTCCGCTGCTGCGGCGTCTCGGGAGATTGGGGCCACCCCTGAAGCGGGCGCTGAGGGGAAGCCGGCCGGAGGCGTTGAAGAAGCGCCGGCGGGCGGCGCGGAAGAAGCGCCTGCGAGCGGTGCGGAGAGCCGCAACGGCATCTCCTACTGGCAGGCGTTCGTCGTCGGGCTGGGACAGGCGGTGGCGGTCATCCCGGGGCTTTCCCGCTCCGGCACCACCATAGCCACGGGGCTGCTCTGCGGGGTGAAACGCGATGTGATTGCACAGTTCTCCTTCCTGATGGTCCTGATTCCGATTCTCGGCGAGGCTTTCCTTGAGATTGTTGGCGGCGAGACGGCCTCGTCGACCATAGGGGCGCTCCCGCTCGTCCTCGGATTCATCTCCGCCTTCGTTTCGGGGCTTTTCGCCTGCAAGGTGATGATCGCCCTCGTGAAGAAGACCCGGCTCGGCTGGTTCGCGCTCTACTGCGCCGTGGTGGCCGTGCTGATATTCATATTCGCGTAAGGAGTTGTGCGTCTTTCGGATTCATATCCACCGCCAATCCGCACCAAATTGTTTTTAATGCCCCGAAAACTCACATATTGTTTTAGCATAGAATGTCCCGAAAACTCACATATTTCGTCGCCGACGTCCATCTCGGCTGTGACGTTCTGAATCCCCGGGACAGGGAGGCGCGTTTCGTGAGTTTCCTGCGCTCGCTGCCGGAGGAGACGGAGAGCCTCTATCTGCTCGGGGACATCTGGGACTTCTGGTATGAGTATCGCGATGTCGTCCCCAAGGGATATGTCCGGGTGTTCGCGGCGATTCTCGACCTCATCGACAGGGGCGTGAACGTATATTTCTTCCGTGGAAACCACGATGTCTGGAGCTATTCCTATTTCGAGTCTCTCGGAATGAAGCGGCTCGAACAGCCGTATGTGACGACCATCTCCGGCAAGGTCTTCTGCCTCGGCCACGGCGACGGTCTCGGCCCGGTTCCGGGAGGCTACCGCATCCTTTCGGGCATATTCCACTGCACTCCGCTCCAGCGGCTCTTCAGCACCCTGCATCCCTGGTTCGCGTTCCGTCTCGGCTACGGATGGTCGAAGCGCAACCGTCTGAAACACAAGAGCGAATATGTCTTCCGGAACGAGGACGAGCCGCTTTACAAGTTCGCCGAGTCGTTCGGGGAAAGACAGCGGATAGACTATTTCGTCTTCGGGCATTTCCACGCCTCCGTGGATCTGCGGCTGCCCTGCGGCTCGCGCCTTCTCGTCCTGAAGGACTGGTTCCGCTCCTCGCCGTATCTCGTCTGGGACGGCGAGGAACTCAAAAGATTCTGAAAATCAATCGGGAGCTTTCTTCTGGACGGCATCCCCTCCGGGCCTCCTTGGGGACTCCTTTGAGCCCGCCCGGACAGCGCCGGCGCTACTCCTCGGCCGGCTTCCAGTCCAGATAGCGGGGCGGAATCTCGACTTCCGGCGGGTCTTTCCAGAACAGCGAGCGGTAGAGGGCGGGGAAGTCTCCGTCCTTCCACAGCTGCACGAGCTCCTCGGTCTGCGCGTCCTCCCCGTCGGGGTCGTAGGGCTTCTTCATATCCTCGTCGAACATCTTCGCCACGCCCTGCCAGAATCCGGCGGTGAGCCCGCCCTTGTAACCCCGTATCAGCTCGTATGAGGTGTGCCCGGTTTCGCGGTCTATCAGCTTCATAATCAGCATCCCCTGACTGACGGTCAGGTTTCTCATCTGCTTCTCGAACACTCCGAACAGCTCTTTCTGGAGGTGATTGACGTAGCGTTCCTTCCTGAGGCCGGTCAGCCGGTCGGCCGCGATCACGCTGTCCGTCTCCTGCACCATCCGCTTCGCCACGAGCGCGTAGGGGTACGCCTTGCTGAAATTGTGCACGAGCCGGTAGTACTGCCGCCATTTCCGCCCTTTCTGCCGTGGAAGCCTCTCGAACACCCTCGCCGGGCGGATGCTGTCGAAATAGACCGTGTCCCCGTTCTCCACCGCGTATTCGAGGACTTTGCCTCCGCTCTGTCCCGTTCTGGAAGCCTTGCCTGCGGTCACATCGCCCTTGTCAACCCGCGCCTGCGCCAGGCACTGCGGGGACGACGCAGCCGCGACGGCGAGAGCCGCGAAAAGATATATGAACGCACGGGTTTTCAACACGGTATTCCGAAAAACAGACTGCAAAAGTAATGAAGAATGCAGAAACGGGCAACCCCGGGGCGGGCGGTGCGCCGGGATTCCGGACGATTGATCCGGGCCTTTTCCGCCGTCGTCGAAAATGTAAGGATATATTTTTCTTCAATATTCATAAAACGCTGATACTCGCAAAATTGACATAACGGAAATCTTGTCGGAAAGTTTGAAAAATTTGTGTAAAAAAGTTTGGAATCCGATAAATTTTCGTATCTTTGCAGTCCTAAATTTGAGGGGAGGTATGCCCAACTGACTGACACTCAATGTTTTAGGG